>CALXVB010000005.1 GCA_944391855.1 uncultured Clostridia bacterium
TATTTAGAAAAAATGCCAGATATAACAAGAGCATTTATAGTAACAGATGAATCAATGGTAAAATTAGGATATATAGATAAGATATTATATCATTTAAGAAATAGACAAGCTTACGTACATTCAGAAATATTTTCAGACGTAGAGTCAGATCCATCATTTGATACAATAAACAAGGGAGTTCAAATGATGAACGAATTCAAGCCTGACGTAATTATTGCAGTTGGTGGAGGAAGCCCAATAGATGCTGCAAAAGGTATGTGGCTTTTCTATGAACATCCAGACGCAGACGTTGAAGGATTAAAACTAAAATTTATGGATATCAGAAAACGTACATATAAGTTCCCAAAACTAGGAGAAAAAGCAAAATTTGTAGCGATACCTACAACTTCAGGAACAGGTTCAGAGGTTACTTCTTTTGCAGTTTTGACAGACAAAAAAACAAATAAAAAATATCCACTAGCAGACTATGAACTAACACCAGACGTTGCAATAGTAGATCCGGATTTAGTAATGAGCTTACCAAAGAAAATTACAGCAGATACAGGTATGGATGTGTTAACACATGCAATAGAGGCATATGTATCAAACATGGCATCAGATTATACAGATGGATTGGCAGAAAAAGCAGTAGAACTTGTATTTAAAAACTTAAGGGAAGCATATAACCATGGAGATAATAAAGAAGCAAGAGAGCATATGCATAATGCAAGTACTATAGCAGGAATGGCATTTACAAATGCATTTTTAGGAATAAACCACTCTCTAGCACATAAAATTGGTGCAGAGTTCCATATGGCACATGGTAGAATAAATGCAATACTTTTACCATATGTTATAAGGTACAATAGTAGCAAACCTACAAAATTTGTATCATTTCCTAAATACGAATACTTTATAGCAGATCAAAAATATGCAGATTTAGCTAGAAGAATGAATTTCCCAGCATATACAAATGAAGAAGGGGTAAATTCGTTAATAGAGGAAATAAAAAAACTTAATAGCGATTTAGGAATAGAAAAAAGCTTCAAAGAAGCTGGAATTGACGAAGCTGAATTTATGGCAAAAGTTGATATGCTTGCAGAAAGAAGCTTTGAAGACCAATGTACAACAGCAAATCCAAGAGTTCCATTAGTTACAGAATTAAAACAAATATTAATAGATAGCTATTATGGAAATTAAATTTGCAAAAGGGGACGGGCTTGTTTTGTAAAATTTATAAAAATAAAATGATGTATAAAAATCTTTATACATCTTCGGGGGAATTTTTAAATAGAAAGGATTGATTTTATGCCACGAAGAGCACGTAAAGATTTAAGTGCATCATTTTTTCATGTGATTGTACAAGGATTAAACAAAGAATTTATTTTTATAGAAGATGAATATAAAAGAAAATATTTGAAATTACTAGAGAGTGAAAAAGAAAATTACGAATTGAAAATTATAGCATATACAATAATGAATAATCATGCGCATATAATTATATATTCTAAAAAAAATGACGAATTATCAAAATTTATGAAAAGAGTAAATGAGTTATATGCTAGATTTTATAATTATAAGAAAAATAGAGTGGGATATGTTTTTAGAGATAGATTTTTAAGTGAACCGATAAATAATCAAAATTATCTTTTAAATTGTATCTCATATATTCATAATAATCCAGTAAAAGCTGGTTTAGTAAATTCTTGTGAGAATTACAAATTTTCAAGCTATAACGATTATATTAATAAATCAGGATTTATTAATGGAGAAATAATAAAATTAGTGTTTGGCAATGAAAAATTAGATTACAATTATTATAAAGATATACATAGCAAAAAGTATTATTTGCTAGAGTATGAACAAAACGTTGATGAAAATATCAAAGAAATAATTAACGAATTTCAACAAAGATATGTAATGGATTGGAAACAAATATTAAAAGAAATTAAAATTTTAGAAAAGATTATTCCAGAAATAAAAGAAAGAATAACTATTTCAGATAACAGACTTGCTAAATACATGAAGATAAGTAGATATAGGCTAAGACAAATATTGATAAAAGGTAAAAAATAAATTTTTATTAATGAATAATAAAAGATACTTCTATTATAAAAAGTAGAAGTATTTTTTTACAAAACAAGCCCGTCCCCTTTTGTAAATTTACATAACATATAAAATGTGATATAATATATATTGTAGTAGTTATACTAGTTTTAAGGAGGAAAAACAAATGAAGTACCGGAGATTAACTACTTTAAGAAATTTGGGCTGGACAAGGAAGGAAATCTTGGAACTGTTTGATGAAATGCTGGACATTGTTTTCGAAGAGAGCCCCCAAGTTGCTATAAAAGGAAGAGAGGGAGTCGTAAAAGAAACCCTTGAAGGACTAGGACTTTCTTTTAGAAATGATGGCACAAAGTATTTGCAGGATATTATTCTCTACTACTTGGAGAATAGAGAAATGAAGGTTTCTTTACGAATGGGCGTCTATTTAGTCATTGAAGACAAATGGATTATCAGCTACGAAGAGCTGCGGTGGTCTATAAGGTATGCGATTCAAAAAGCATTCCAAAAACCAACCGAACTTGCCAAAGAAATTTTCGAAGAGACCATCAATCAGAAAGGATATCCTGAAATCAAGCAATTTATTGTAAAAACCTTGGAGTACGTCCAAAAAATGTTACCTCCAGTAGAGGAAGAGTAGATTACTACCTCTACTAAAGTTATAGCTAAATAAGCTATAACAAAAGCACTCCTATGAAGGTAGGGGTGCTTTTATATGCTTTATTATCAAATAAAACGTCTATATATCTAACTTTATATGAACATCTTTTAATTGTTCTCTTGTTACTTTTCCTGGTGCGCTCATTCTAACCATTCCTTATACACAAACACTAGATTTTATAAGAATTCTTGAAGAAAAATCGACAATATCTTCTTTACCTATGTCTGCTAATCTTAATTCACCACAGGTATGTGTTCTAAAACTACTCAATTTAAATCATCCTTTCATTTTTTAATTTAGGGCATAAAAAATGCCCTTGCAATATATGCAGGGACGAAATAATATTCCGCGGTGCCACCCGGCTTGAAAAATATTCTTTAAAAATATTTTTCCACTTTATATAATCTTGCTCAAATGTGTTGGTGGATTATGTTCTTCTAAAAAAGGCTTTCAGCCCACGACCTTTTATCTCTGTTAGTAACTTTTAATCCCTCGTCATTTTCATCGCAATATTTAATTTTAATATACATAATATATATTTTACTATATTTTGTGCATAAAAGTCAAGAAATATGCGCTAATTTTTACCAAAACATGGAAGAATTTTGAAATATTAAATAAACTGAATATTTTTTGTTTGTTAAATAATTTGTAAAATTTATATTGAAAGAAAAATATAACAATGATATACTTTAAGAAAAATAATAAAATGATGGAGGTATAAAATGGGAAGAAGCGGAGGAGGCTCTGGACGTAGTAGCGGCGGTTTCGGAGGTCGTTCATCAGGAGGCTTTTCAGGAGGAGGACGTTCTTCTGGTGGTTTTTCTAGAGGCAGTTCATCAAGAGGCTTTGGATATAGTTCAGGGCCAAGATTTTATTTTGGACCAAGATATTATGGAAGATATGGAAGCGGCTGTGGTTGTGGAGGTGGAATAACTTCAATTATACTTTTATTTATAATTTTCATGTTTGTAAGTTTTTATGATGGTTGTTCTTCATTTATTAGTTGTACCAGTTCAAATGATTCGGGAGTTGACAAAACTACCAGAGTAAGGGAAAAACTAGATGGAGTTGTAACAAAATCAGATTGGTACGAAGACCAAGTTGGATGGGTAAGCAGTGAAAAAGTATTAATAGAAGGTCTAGAAGACTTTTATAAAGAAACAGGCGCTCAACCTTTTGTATTACTTGTAAAATATTCAGAAGATTTTTGGAATGGTTCAAATCTTAATGTAGAAGAAGCAGATAAATATTTAAACAGTATATATGATCAGAAATTTGAAGATGAGGGACATTTCATATTTGCATATTTCCAATGTGAAAATGATTCAAAACAGGAAATGGATGGAGAATTTAGATATTTAAGTGGAAATAGTGTAGATACAATAATGGATAATGAAGCAATAGACATATTCTGGGGATATTTCCAAGCAAATTATTATAATACTTCACTTACACTAGAAGAAATGATATCTAATACATTTACACAAACTGCTAATAATATTATGCAAAATCCAGACGAGGGCTCAAATGTTCCAATGGTATTATCTATAATACTTATATCAATTTTAGTAATAGTAGTAATAGTTGCATTAGTAAATAAAAATAAAAAGAACAAGCCAGAGACAGCAGAAAAGATAGAAAAGCCAGTAGATATTATTGTAGAAGATAAGAAAGATGAAGAAAATAAATAAAATAGAATAACCTATTAAAAATATGGCTAAAATAAATCTAAAATATATCCACATTTCCATTGAAAAAATGTGGATATTAATATATAATTTGCAAAGAAAATGTAATTACAAGGAAGAGAATAATGATAATAATTTTAATTGTTTTAATATTATTAATAGTTATAACTGGCTATATAACAGGAAATTTCCTATTTAACCTTGCTCTTAATCCAAAATCTTCTAAATCAATAATTTTTAATAGTGAAATTGATGAAATAAAAGAGCAAATGAAATTAGAAAACACAAAATGGCTTGTAGAAAATACCGAAGACGTATATATACAAAATAAAAAGATAAAGCTACATGGACATATAGTAGAAAATAAAAAAGAAAGTAAAACCTGGGTTATAGCTGTACATGGATATACAGATTCTGCATATTTTATGGTTAGTGCGGTAAAACAATTTTTAAACTATGGATATAATGTTCTAATTCCAGATTTAAGAGCACATGGAAAAAGTGAAGGAAAATATATTGGTATGGGCTGGACAGATAGGCTTGACCTAATGGAATGGATAAATTTTTTGATAAATAAATATGGACATATCAAAATAATATTATATGGAATTTCAATGGGTGCAGCAGCAGTTATGATGGCAAGTGGAGAGAATTTGCCTAGTAATGTAAGAGTTGTAATAGAGGATTGTGGTTATACATCAGTATGGGAAGAATTTTCAGATAAATTAAAAACAATATTTCATATACCAAAATTTCCAGCAATGTATAATGCTAATATAATTACAAAGATAAGAGCAGGATATTCTTTAAAAAAGGCGTCTAGCATAAAACAAATAAAAAAATCTAAAATACCAACTTTATTTATTCATGGAGATAAAGATAAATTTGTACCATTTTTTATGTTAGATAAGCTTTATGAAGCGGCTTCGTGTAAAAAGGAAAAATTAGTTATAAATGGTGCGGGTCATGCAGAAGCACAATTAATTGACCCACAGAAATATTGGCATACAGTTAGAAAATTTATAAAAAGATATTTGTAGATTTAAAATATGAATTTCTAAACTAAAAATTAAATAGAAAATAGATAGGGGATGATTATTAAAGATGGAAAGACTTGATTATGCGATTTTATTCGCTACGAAAGCACATGATGGACAAAGGAGAAAAACAGATAACGTTGACATGATTTTTCATCCATTTACTGTAGGTATGATATTACAAAGAGCGGGAATGGACGAAAACACAGTAATTGCAGGAATTCTGCATGACGTTGTTGAAGATACTAAATACACAATAGATGATATTGAAAAAATATTTGGAGATAATGTAAGAAAAATAGTTGATGAAGTAACAGAAAACAAATCATTAGAATGGAAACAGAGAAAAAAAGAAGCAATAGAAAAAGTAAGAAAAGCAAGTTTTGAAGGAAAAATGGTAGAATGTGCAGACAAGATAAATAATCTAGAAAGTCTTTATGATTTACTTAAAGAAAAAGGAGAAGAAGTATGGAAAAACTTTAATAAACCATATCCGGAACAAAAATGGTATTACATAGAAATGTATAAAGCAGTAATAGAAAATGCAGAATATAATGATTTATTTAAAAGATATAGTGATATACTAGAAAAAGTATTTGATTAAATAGACGGGGGAGAATAATGATAACAATTTCTAAAACAGATATGAAGCAAAAGATAGATACAATTAGTAGAAATATGCAAAGGATAAAAGCAAGAATAGATGATGATACTCCACCAATATTTGTGGAACTTTTAGGAACACCTAAAAGTGGAAAAACCACTTTACTAAAAAATTTAAAAGGACTGTTTCATAACAATGGATTAGAAATTTTTACAAGACGAGAAACTGCAGAATATAATCCTGTTGAGAAAGAATCTAAACAATATGATTTATGGATGGTATTAGAGTTATTTAAAAATCTATCAGAAGATATTTCAAATAAGCAGGGAAGAATAGTAATTTATGATAGAGGAATTATAGACAGATTAACCTGGCTAGAAAATGCAGTTGAAAGTGGAGAAATATCAAGAGAAGATTTGAGTAGAATAAATGGATTATATAATTTAGAAAGTATAAGAAAAGGATATAAACCAATAACACTTGGATTTTTAACTTCACCTGAATTAAGTGTAAAAAGAAAAGGATTAGAAGGAAGATATGTAAATGTAAGAACTTTAAGTGCATATAATAGAATTCTTTTAAGAAGTCAGGAAAGAATATCAGAATTATCATCAAGTTATAGTTTAACAAGTACAGATGATTATGAAGGAAGGCTACAAGACTTTATTTTAAATATGTCTTCTGACTTGACAGGAAAAATAGCTAAACAACTGGAAGTAAAAAAAGAAGAGCAAGCAAAATCCGGCACTTTACATAACGATACTGGAGAAGAAAGGTAAAAAACTAGCTAAAATATAAATAAAATAATAGAAAAATGAGATAATAAAACAAGAAAAAAAGAAGAACCTAAAATGCAAAAAGAAAGGATGTTATAAAATGGCAAATTCAAAAATTATAATAGTAGAAGGACCACAAGGAGTAGGGAAAACAACAATAACAGATTATATAAGGCATGCAATACCATATACAAACTTATATAGACTAAGTGGAACAGCAGATACATCTCCAGAAGGAAAAGAAAAAGCAAGAATAATGTATGAAGATTTATTGGAATATGTAGAAAAGTTGCAAAACAAAAGTATTAACTTGCTTTTTGATAGAACATTTTTTACAGAAGAGATTTTTTGTAGATTAGGCTTTAAAGAGTACTCTTTTACAGACGTATTTGATAAATTAATTGATAAGCTAGCTAAAATGGATTTTGATATTTACTACATTACTTTATACTTAAGCAATCCAGAAGAATTTACTAATAGACTCAACAGAAAAGGAAAAACAAAAGTAAAATACACAGAATTTAACAAAAATAGTAGCAGTAACCAACAAAACGAATATTTAAAACTAGCTGAAGAAATAAAGGAAAAATATAAAAATATCAATGTCGTAAACATTGATAATAGTAGAGATTTAGAAGAAGTTGAGAAAGAATTAAAAGAACTATTAAAATGGTAGTCTGGTGCCTGTCACAAAAGTGACACAAAAGTGACATAGTTGTCACCTTTGGGGACAGGTTCAGTTATTAAATGGTAATATAAAATAAAAAATAAAAGTTTTAATTAACAAAGTAAGAATATGATTTTCTATAGCTTACTTTGTTTTTTCAAGATTTGAGACTTGTAATTTTTGTAAAAACTATGTATAATAGAAAAATATTAATACTAGAAAGGGTTGGTAAATATGGCAAATGTGAGTAAAGAAGAATTATTGCATATTGCAAAACTAGCAAATTTAAACATAAAAGAAGACGAACTAGATAATTATTTAGCTAATCTTCAAGATATTTTAAATTTTGCAAATGTAGTAAATAATGCCAATACAGAAGGATTAGGCGAGACAATAGGAGAAAATGACAAAGTTAATGTGTTTAGAAAAGATGAGGTAAAGGTATTTGAAGATAATAGTGCTTTATTAATGAATGCTAAAGAACAAGATAGAAACATGTTTAAAATACCTAAAGTAATACAATAATAGATTACAATTTACGATGTATAAAGAAAAGAGGTAAAAATATGGATATAACCAATTTAACAGTACATGAGCTTCAAGAAAAAATTAAAAGCAAAGAGTTAAGTATACTAGATATAACTAAAGCATATGTAGAAAGAATAAATGAAAAAGAAAAAGAAGTAAAAGCATTTGTTACAACTACTTGTGATGAAGCAATAGACAAGGCTAAAGAGATAGAAAAAAAAGTAGAATCAGGAGAGATAAATAGTACTTTTGCAGGTACTCCAATAGGAATAAAAGACAACATGTGTACAAAAGGAGTAAGAACAACTTGTAGTTCTAAAATGCTAGAGAACTTTGTAGCACCATACAATGCTACAGTAGTAGAAAAGTTAAATGACGAAGGAATAATAAGCTTGGGAAAATTAAATATGGATGAATTTGCAATGGGGGCATCTACAGAATATTCATATTTTAAGAAAACATGCAATCCTTGGAATTTAAATACGGTACCAGGAGGTTCTTCTGGAGGAAGTGCAGCAGCAGTTGCAGCAAATTTAGTACCATGGGCACTTGGTAGTGACACAGGAGGATCAATTCGTCAACCAGCATCTTTTTGTGGAGTTGTAGGACTAAAACCAACGTATGGACTAGTTTCAAGATATGGTTTAGTAGCATTTGCATCATCACTTGACCAAATAGGACCAATCACAAAGGACGTAAGAGATGCAGCAATGTTATTAAATATAATTGCAGGTCATGATGAAAAAGATACAACGTCATACGATATTCCAAAGAAGGATTATACAAAAGCATTAAAAAATGACGTAAAAGGATTAAAAATAGGTATTCCTAAAGAATACTTTGGAGAAGGCATAAATGAAGAAGTTAAGAAAAAATTGGAAGAAGCAATAGAGATATACAAGAAGTTAGGTGCAGAAGTAGAAGAATTTTCATTAGATATAGCAGAATATGCACTAGCAACCTACTATATTATAGCTTGTGCTGAAGCTAGCTCAAATTTAGGAAGATTTGATGGAATAAGATATGGATATAGAACAGAAAATTTTAGTAATTTAAGAGAGTTATATAGAAACTCAAGAAGCGAAGGATTTGGACCAGAAGTAAAAAGAAGAATTATACTTGGTACTTATGTACTTTCATCAGGATATTATGATGCATACTATAAAAAAGCACAACAAGTTCGTACATTAGTAAAAAAAGAATTTGATAAAGCATTTGAAAAATATGACGTACTATTAACACCAACTTCACCAACAGTAGCATTTGAAATTGGAACAAGATCAGAAAATCCTTTAGAAATGTATTTAGCAGATATTTGCACTGTTTCTGTAAATATAGCAGGACTTCCAGGGATATCAGTACCATGTGGGGTAAATAGTGATAATATGCCTATAGGAATGCAATTAATAGGAAATAAATTTGAGGAAGAGAAAATATTAAATGCAGCATATACATTTGAACAAGAGTACAAGTTTAGAGATAAATATAAACCTACTTTTTTGAAATAATCAGCATTTGATAAATTTAATTTAATCAAATACTATTTTACCAAAAAAGAAAGATAGTAAAAAGAAACATAATTAGTTAAGGAGGAAATATAATGGCAAATGATTATGAAATGGTAATAGGTCTAGAAGTTCATAGTGAGCTTTCAACAAAAACAAAAATATTTTGCTCATGCTCTACTGAATTTGGTGGAGAGCCAAACACACACACTTGTCCAATATGTATGGCAATGCCTGGTACATTACCAGTATTAAATGAAAAAGTAGTAGAATATGCAGTAAAAGCAGGACTTGCTACAAATTGTGAAATATCAAAAGATAGTAAAAATGATAGAAAAAACTATTTTTATCCAGATACACCAAGAGCATACCAGATATCACAATATGATAAACCACTATGTGAACATGGATATATAGAGATAGAAGATGATGCAGGAAATCCTAAAAAGATAGGAATTACAAGAATTCACATCGAAGATGATGCAGGAAAATTAAATCATAATGAACTTGGTGGAGGAAGTTTAGTTGATTTAAATAGAGCTGGTGTTCCACTAATAGAGATAGTTTCTGAACCAGATTTAAGAACGGCTGGAGAGGTTGATAGATACTTAAAAAAATTAAAATCAATACTTGAATATATAGAAGTATCAGACTGTAAAATGCAAGAGGGTTCTTTTAGAGCAGATGTAAACGTTTCTGTACGTAAAAAAGGAGAAACTAAATTTGGCACTAGAACAGAAACAAAAAATATGAGTTCATTTAGAGCTATCACAAGAGAGATAGAATATGAAACAAATAGACAAATAGAAATATTAGAAAAAGGTGGCAAGGTAGAACAAGAAACTTTAAGATGGGACGAAGTTTCAGGTAAAACATTTTCTATGAGAAATAAGGAAGACGCACAAGACTACAGATACTTCCCAGAACCAGACTTAGTAGCAATTAGACTTTCAGAAGAATATATAGAAAATATAAAGAAAAACTTGCCAGAAATGCCTGAAAGCAGAAGAGCAAGATATATGGAAGAATTTAAATTATCAGAAAAAGATGCGAAATTATTAACAGCTTCAAAATATTTATCAAATATGTTTGAAGAAGCAGAAAAACTTTGTGGAAACCCAAAAGCAGTTGCAAACTGGCTTTTGTCAGATATATCAAGAATATTAAATGAAAAAGAACTAGAGCCAGACGGAATACCATTTAAAGCAGAACACCTAGCAAAATTAGTAGAACTAATAGACAAAGGTACAATAAGTTCTGCAATTGGTAAGAAAGTTGTAGAAGAACTATTTGAAAATCCAAAGAACCCAGAAGAAATAATTAAAGAAAAAGGCTGGATTCAAATATCAGACGAAGGTGCTATAAAAGAAGTAGTAGAAAAAGTAATAGCTGCTAATCCACAATCAGTAGCAGATTACAAAGCTGGAAAAGATAAAGCAATAGGATTTTTAGTGGGTCAAGCAATGAAAGAAACAAAAGGAAAAGCAAACCCACAAATGTTAAACAAAATGTTTATAGAAGAATTAAAAAAATCATAGAAAATTAAAGATGTCACTTTGGTGCCTGGCACCAGAGTGACATCTTTGTCATGTTTGGGGACAGGTGTAATCTAAATATTTGTAGATTTATGTCGAATTTTGTTGTACGATTTTACTTGCAAAATGCTATGTTATATGCTTTAATATATGTGTAATTGTATCAAATGCAAATTTTATTAATTTATAAACAAATATAAAAGTCCAAGATATTTTGATCTGTTCAAATTATAATCAAATGAATTTTATTTATAAAATCTATATCACCCCTATATATAATATAAATATTAGCAGATTCCTCTAAAGTATATTAAAGTTATACGAAAAAAATACGTTAATTAAATTAGAGTAATTTAATTTAATTTGATTTTATTTTATTTAAAAGTTAATTTGGAAAAGAAATTTAGAAAGGAGTAAGTTATTTAGCATTGATACAATTATGATTTCATGAACATAAGACATAGCAACTAATATTTAATTATTTATTAGTTGCTATATTTTTATTTATCGGTTATGTATAATCAAAATTCCTTTTTTATAGTGTCAATTCCTATAGCGCATATAATAAAGAAAGCAATATAAAACAGACTTGTTTTAAAAAGACTTATTCCAGTATAAAATAAATTTAAATTATGTACAGAATGGTATAGACTTAATATGAAAGTAGATAATAATAGAAGTACAAAACAGACTTTTAAGCCTATAAAAAGTACAGAAAGAATACTTTTATTTATACTTTTTAAATTAGAAATAATTAATTTCATTATTTTATCCTCCATAAAAATAATAAAAGTACAAAATATAATAAACAGCAATTTATTTTATGTTAGCATATTATATAAAGAAAATCAAAGGAAGTTTTATCCAAGTTAATGTAATAAGAAATATAAATATCTAAAATAAAAATAAAAAGATTATGAAACAAATTCCATAATCTTTTTAAAATAAATTAATAAAAAACTGTGCACAATTTTTTATTAGACTTTACTATGCATTCATAGCATTTAATTTTTTAGCTAAATTAGATTTTTTTCTAGCTGCTGTATTTTTTACAATAACACCTTTTGTGCAGGCTTGATCTATTTTCTTTGTTGCTACTGAAAATAACTTTGTAGCTTCTTGAGCATCATTATTTGCTACAGCTTCTTCAAATCTTTTTACAGCTGTTTTATATTCAGATTTAATCATGTTATTTCTTAATGTTTTCTTTTCAATAACACTAACTCTTTTTATAGCTGATTTTATATTTGGCATGTTTTGCACCTCCCTTTAAGCAAAGTAAAATATAACGTATAATAGTATATCACGAAAAAAGCAGTTTGGCAAGCTTTTAGCCAAAATTAATTATAGTACCTTAAATTTAAAACTAAAATCCGAAGAAAAGAAAAAAGGAATTTAACTTTTTATAAGGTATGACTTGAAAAATTAAGAAATACAATATATAATATAACCACATTACTAATGAACAATATTTGGAAGGAGAGAGTAGTTATGAATATAAAAATAACAAGCAAAGAATTAGAGGCAACAGAAGCAATAAAAGATTATATTGAGAAAAAAGCAGAAAGATTAGTAAAATATTTTGGAGAAGAATTTGAAGTATATGCAACTATAAAAACAGAAGGAAATAACAAAGTTGCAGAAATGAGTATCAAAGCAGATACAGAAGATTTTAGAGCAGTAACAGCACATAAAGATTTATATGCTGCTATTGATAAAGATATTGATATACTAGAAGGTCAAGTAAGAAAAATGAAAACAAAAAAAGATAAACAAAACATGACTGAATCAATAAGAGCAAAAGAAGCATTAAACAGTGAGGATACAGAAGTATCAAATGAAATAGTAAAGGTTATATACTATGATATAAAACCTATGACACCAGAAGATGCAAAATTAAGACTTCAAGAGCAACCACAAAATAAATTTTTAGCATTTATAGATGTTGACACAGGAAAAACAAATGTAATTTATAGATTAAAAGATAATAAAAATTTCGGATTAGTAGAACCAGAAGGATAGTAAAATACAATAGGAAAAAAGAAATCTTTTTAAAAATAAATTCTAAAAAGATTTCTTTTTTACGTGTAATAAGTAAAATATATAAGTATTAAACTAATATCTTTTACTAATATAAAATTTCACGCAAAACTATTTCATTTGGCTTTCAGCTTGTTGGATTAATTTTCTAACCATTTGTCCACCTATTTTACCAGCATCTTTAGCTGATATATCTCCGTTATAACCTTGTTTTAAATTTACACCAACTTCTGAAGCTACCTCGTATTTGAATTTTTCTAAAGCTTCTCTAGCTTCTGGAACAACTTTTGAATTGCTGTTTGAATATGCCATTATCATTCACCTCCTAGAATGTGATAATTTATTTTGTACTTTTGAAAAAGAATAACAACTTTTTCATTAAATATAATGCACAATAATTTTTAAAATAAACTGGAAATTTTTGAGAAAAAATATTGAATAGAAAAATTTAAATGGTATAATTTATTTAAAAATTATAAAACTAAATATAAATAAATTAATAAAAAGGAAAGGAGTATATATTATACTTATATAATATAAAAGAAAATATGTATAAATTAATAGCAATAGATTTAGACGGTACACTACTTAATTCTTATGGATTAATATCTGAAAAGAATAGAGAAACAATAAAAAAAGCACAAGAAAATGGAGTGAAAATAGTATTAGCATCAGGAAGAACCACAAATTCAGTAAAAAGTTTGGCAGAAGAATTAGGCGGAAATGAATATATAATTTGCGGAAATGGTTCTTTAATATATGATTTGAAAAAAGACGAAATAATATACGACAAATTTATAGATAAAAATAAAGCACTTCAAATTATACAAATATGTGAACAAAATAGTATATACTATAATGTATATACGGAAGATATGGTTATAGCAAAGACACTAGATAATAATGTGCTATTTTACCATCAAGAAAATTCTAACAAGCCAGATAGTAAAAAAACAAAAATTAACTTGGTTGATAATATATATGAGTATGTAAAAAATTTAGAAGGAAAAAATATTTTAAAATTCACAATAAGTGATAAAAGTAGCATAATATTTAATAGTATAATAAAAAAATTGAGAAATATAAAAAATATAGACGTATTAGACGTAGCGCACATGTCAAGAAAAATGATAAAATCAGGAACAGAAGCGGTATCACTTGAATATTATTATACAGAAATAACGAGTGAAAATGTAGATAAATGGAATGCAATAGAATGGCTTTCAGAAAAACTAGAAATAGAAAAAGAAGAAATAATGGCAATAGGTGACAATATAAACGACAAACTGATGATAGAAAATGCGGGACTAGGAGTTGCAATGGGAAACAGTGATCCATTAATAAAAGAAATAGCAGACAAAACAGTTGCAAATAACAATGAAAATGGAGTAGCAGAAGCAATATTAAGTGAATAGTCTGAAACAAAACCAAAGAAATTTAGTAAGTATATATATGAAAAAAATACGCATAATATATATAACATATTATTTATGTATATATAGGAGGCGTATTTTTTATGGAAAAAAACGATAAAAACGAAGAGAAAATAAAGAATAAATTAGAAAATGAAAATAAAAATGTAAATAAGTATGATAATAACAATGGCAATACTAATTCAGAAAATATAGATAGGAATGAGAACGTGGAAGACGTAACTAAGTATGGGGAATTTGTTTCTTCATATTTTGCTTGGCTTACACCAGAAAGACAAAAGAAAAGAGCTAAGGAAATAGATGATATGACCAAATAGAAAATTTCGTGAATTTTTAGAAAAACTATTGACTTTTACAAAAAAGATAGTATAATAACAATATAGGTCAAAGAAAGTCAAAGTCAAAAAAGAAACGGAAAGATAAATAAAAAAACTATAAAATAGACAAATTGAGGAAGTGATAAAATGAGGATGTCAGATATGATAGAAGAGTTTATTAAAGAACTTTTTGATGATGAAGATTATATAGAAATACAAAGAAATGATTTAGCAGAACATTTTAATTGTGTTCCTTCGCAAATTAATTACGTTATATCAACTAGATTTAAACCATCACAAGGATATTATGTAGAAAGCAAAAGAGGTGGAGGAGGGCACATAAGTATAAAAAAAATAAATACTACAAAAAGTAATTATTTAATGCATACAATTTCAAGTATAGGAAATAAGCTTACTTCACAAGAAGTTGATATTTTTATAAGCAATTTTCTATCATATGAAGTTGTAACAAAAAAAGAAGCAAAACTTTTGAAGGTTGCAACAAGTGATAATGTACTAAATGTACCTCAAAATATTAAAGACGAACTACGAGCAAGAATTTTTAAAAACATGCTTATAAATCTAGTAGAAGACTAAAAGCACAAAAGAAAAGCAAAAAATAAAAGAAAATAAAATTGATAGCATATACTTAAAAGTGCATGCTAAGAAAATCCATATTTAGTAATTAAAAAAGGAGTTGATTTTTATGTTATGTCAAAATTGTGGAAAAAATGAAGTTACTTTTAGATATACTCAAGTTATAAACGGTGTAAAAAAGGAGATGAACCTTTGCGATAATTGCGCAAAAGAGCTAGGATTAAAGGACATTAATTTTAATATGCCTATTAGCTTTTCTAGCTTTTTAAGCGATTTCTTTAATGAATATAATGATAATTTATTACCAAGTTTTATCGGTACTAAAGAGAAGAAATGTAATAGCTGTGGCACTACATTTGACAATTTTGTAAATACTGCTGAATTCGGTTGTGGTAATTGCTATGATATATTTGAAAATAGAATTTCATCAATTCTTAAAAATTTACAAGGTGCAAATAGACATATAGGAAGAGGATATAAAGAGATCATGCCAAAGGCAGACAGTGAAGAACAAACTGCCCAAAAGGTAAGCAGTAAAGAGAAAAAGGAGACAAAATTAGAAAAATTACAAAAAGATTTGCAAAAAGCAATTAAAGATGAAAGATACGAAGATGCAGCTAAAATTCGTGACGAAATAAAGAAAATAGAAAATTCTAAAAAAGATAAAGAAAATAAAAAAGAAGAATAAAAATTATACAAAACAATAAAAAGGAGAGATGAAAATGGCAAATTGGTATTTACAAAATGGAAAAGACTCAGATATTGTAATAAGCTCAAGAGTTAGATTATCTAGAAATTTAAATGGATATAATTTTTTAAATAGCTGCTCTATAGAAAAACAAGAAGAAATATTAAATAAGATAAAAGAAATAGTACCAAGCTTAGGTTATGGATTAAAATACATAGAATTAGACGATTTAGATGATATAACTAAATTAAGCTTAGTAGAAAAGCGTTTAGTAAGTCCAGAATTTGTGATAAATAATAAAAACAAAAAAGCAATAATAATAAATGAAGAAGAAAATATTTGCTTTATGCTAAACGAAGATGATCATATAAAACTACAAGTATTTAGTAGTGGGCAAGAACTTGAAAACTTAATGAACTTAGCTATAGAATTAGACGAAAAATTAGGAGAAACCATAGATTATGCGTATAATAAAAATTTTGGATTTTTAACAGCTTCTCCAGTAAATATAGGAACAGGACTAAAAGCTTCAGTTATAGTTCACTTACCAGCACTAACTCTAACTGGTAATTTATCAAAAGTACTAAGAATAGTAAATAATCTTGGAATGAGTATAAGAGGAGTGTATGGTGAAGGTACTCAAAACCATGGGGACTTATACCAAATATCAAATAATCAAACAATAGGAATAACAGAAAAAGAAATAATTGCTAATGTAAAAAATATTACAGAAAAAATAATAGAGCAGGAAAGAACAGCAAGAAAATATTTATGTAAAAACGAAATTGAGTTAAAAGATTTAGTATATAGGGCATTTGGAATTCTTACAAATTGTTTTAAAATTAATTCAGAAGAATGTAGAAAACTTCTATCTGAAGTAAAAATGGGTGTGGATTTAGGAATACTTAATGAAATAAACGATAGTCAAGTAAAAAAGTTGGAAATATATACTAAAACAGGAAATTTACAAAAATATTTAGGCAAAACTTTAGATGGATATGAACGAGAAATAAAAAGAGCAGAAGTAATTAAGCAAATTGTAAAGGAATAAATTAAAATTTACAAAATGGGTCCGTCCCCTTTTGTAAAAAAAGGAGTGTGATAATTATGATGTATAAATTTACTGCTAGAGCTGAAAAAGCTATAGAAATAGCAAATGAAATAGCACTTGAACTAGGGCATGAGTACATAGGAACTGAACATATACTTTATGGCTTGTGTAAAGAAGGCACTGGTATAGCTAGTAAAGTGCTAGAGAATCAGAATATAACTGATGAAGATATTTTACAAGAAATAGAAATGCTTATTGGAACAGGAGAGGCAATAGAAGATAGAGAAGCATTAGGATTTACACCTAGAAGCAAAAGAGTAATAGAGAATGCTTTTATAGAGGCAAGAAAATTAGGTTCTGAATATATTGGAACAGAACATTTACTAATAGGAATTATGCGTGAGGGAGATAGTGTTGCTGTTAGAATTATGATGGATTTAAATATTGATCCACGTAAATTATATAATGAAATAGTAAAAGTAATAAACGAAGATGAAATGGACCAAAATTCTAATAGAAGTACAGATAAAAACTCTGGAAGTTTTAATTCTACACCTACATTAAATCAATTTGGTTCAGATTTAACAAAACAAGCTAAAGAAGGAAAATTAGACCCTGTAATAGGAAGAAAAAATGAAATAGATAGGGTTATACAAATTTTATCAAGAAGAACAAAAAATAACCCATGTTTAATTGGTGAACCAGGTGTTGGTAAAACTGCTGTAGTAGAAGGATTAGCAGAAAAAATAGTTTCTGAAGACGTGCCAGAAATGTTAAAAAACAAAAGAATAGTAACTCTTGATATATCTGGTATGGTGGCAGGTAGCAAATATAGAGGTGACTTCGAGGAAAGAATTAAAAAATGCTTACAAGAAGTAAAAAAAGCCGGAGACGTAATACTATTTATAGATGAAATTCACACAATAGTTGGTGCGGGTTCAGCAGAAGGCGCAGTAGATGCAGCAAATATTCTAAAACCACTTCTTGCAAGAGGTGAGGTTCAAGTAGTTGGTGCAACTACATTAAATGAATACAGGAAATATATTGAAAAAGATAGTGCACTAGAAAGAAGATTTAGCCCAGTAACAGTAGGAGAACCAACTAGTGAAGAAACTATACAAATTCTTGAAGGATTAAGAGATAAATATGAAGCTCATCATAATGTAAAAATTACAGAAAATGCAATAAAAGCAGCAGTAGAATTATCTGTAAGATATATTAATGATAGATTTTTACCAGATAAAGCAATAGACTTAATGGATGAGGCGGCATCAAGAGTAAAAATGAAAACATATACAATGCCAGATAGCATAAAAGAGATAGAAGAAAAAATTTCTTCTATTGACAGAGAAAAAGAAGAAGCAATACGTGTACAGGATTTTGAGAAAGCAGCTACATTGAGAGATAAAGAAAATGCAGAAAAAGAAAAATTAGAAAAAGAAAAGAAAAAATGGCAGAATAAGAATAGCAAAAATGTAATGAACTTAACAGAAGAAGATATTGCAGAAGTAATTGCTAGTTGGACGGGTATTCCAGCAAATAAAATTACTCAAGATGAAAATGAAAAATTAAAACATTTAGAAGAGACTCTGCATAAAAGGGTAATTGGACAAAATGAGGCAGTTGATGCAGTAAGTAAAGCAATAAGAAGAGGAAGAGTAGGACTAAAAGATCCTAATAGACCAATAGGTTCATTTTTATTCCTAGGACCAACTGGTGTTGGTAAAACAGAGCTTTCAAAAGCGTTAGCAGAGGCACTTTTTGGAAATGAAACTGCTATGATAAGAGTAGATATGTCAGAGTACATGGAACCACATTCTGTAGCAAAACTTATAGGTTCGCCTCCAGGATACGTAGGATATGATGAAGGTGGACAACTAACCGAAAAAATAAGAAGAAAACCATATTCAGTTATACTATTTGATGAGATTGAAAAAGCGCATCCAGACGTAATGAATATGTTGCTTCAAATACTAGATGATGGTAGACTAACAGATGCACAAGGTAGAACCGTAAACTTTAAAAATACTGTAATAATAATGACTTCAAATGTTGGTGCAAGGTCAATTACAGATAAAAATACGCTTGGATTTAGTCAGAATGAAAGTAATAAGGAGAAAGGTCAAGAAAAAGAATACGAGACAATTAAAAAAGACGTAATGGCAGAATTAAAAAAACAATTTAGGCCAGAATTTATAAACCGTATAGATGATATTATAGTATTCCATAAATTGACTGATGACGACATAAGTAAAATTATAGACATAATGCTAAAACAAGTACAAAAGAGATTATCAGAGCAAGAATATGAAGTTGAGATAGATAATTCTGTAAAAGAGTTAGTAGCTAAAAAAGGAATAGACACAAACTATGGTGCAAGACCATTAAAAAGAGCTATACAAGGAGGCGTAGAAGATAAAATAGCAGAGGCAATACTAGATGGCAAGATAATTCCACATAAAAAAGTAACAATTTATGCAGAAAACGATGAAATAAAAGTAAAATAAGAAAATAAGGGTAAGCAAAAATGAACTGAACCCAAAAAGTTAGCCACTTTTTGATTAAGTTTATATTAGGCTACTCTTTGGGAATGAATTCTGTAATTTACAGGACTCATTCCTTTTAATTTGCCTTTATTTTTTACTATTTTTTTTAAATTAGACAATTATAAATGTTTAAAGAATTGAAAAAAGTAGTATAATATGATAGATTAAAAGGGCACATATAAATAAAGAGAAAGGACTGATTTTATGAAAAAAGGAAAAATAGTTTTAGTAGGAACAGGATTTGTAGGAATGAGTATGGCGTACTCAATGTTAAACAGAGGTGGAATAAATGAACTTGTATTAGTTGATTTAGATAAAGATAAAACAATAGGAGAAGAAATGGACTTATCACATGGACTTCCTTATGCACCACAAAAAATGGTAATTAAAGCAGGAGATTATAGTGATTGTAAAGATGCACAAATAGTAGTTATAACAGCAGGTGCAGCTCAAAAACCAGGACAAACTAGATTAGAACTTGCAGAAACAAATACTAAAATAATGAAAAGCATTACACAGCAAATTATGGCAAGTGGATTTAACGGAATAATAATTGTTGCAACAAATCCAGTAGATTTAATGACATATGTTGTAGCAAAAGTATCAGGGTTACCTAAAAACCAAGTAATTGGCTCTGGTACGGTTCTAGATACTGCAAGATTAAGATATTTATTAGGTGACTATTTTAAAATTTCAAGTAAAAACATTCATGCATACATTATGGGAGAACATGGTGATTCATCTTTTGTACCATGGAAGCACGCATATATTGGCTGCAAAAAAATAATAGATATTATGAAAGATAATAAACACGATATATCTGATTTAAATAAAATTCACAAAGGTGTTGTAGATGCAGCTTATGAAATAATAGAAAAGAAAAAAGCAACATATTATGGAATAGGTATGGCATTAAATAGAATAGTAAGAGCAATTTTAGATAATGAAAATTCAATTTTAACAGTATCAACATATTTAGCTAATGGTGAGTATGGTCAGGATGACATATATATTGGAATTCCAGCTGTAATTAATTCTAATGGAGTAAGGGAACTTTTAGAGTTGGATCTAGACAAAGAAGAACAAGAAAAATTAGATAATAGCTGTAAAATAATAAAAGATATGAGAAAAAATTCAATAGATAAAATAATTAATGAATAAAATTATGTTATTTTCACAGAAAGGTCACACTAATGGTCTATAATATAAAAATGTCTTGCTATTAAATATTAAAAATAGGAGAGTGCAGATGACAAGAACAAAATTGAAAGATAGAATTTTACCTACTTATACAAAAGGAGAAGAAATATTTAATATGACTTCACATATTGTAGGTAGTGTTTTAGGAATTGTTGCAATAGTACTTTGCGTTGTTATGGCAGCGGTTCACGGAAATGGCTATGGTGTGGTTAGTGGCGCTATATATGGTACTACAATGCTTATACTATACACAATGTCTAGTATATACCATGGCTTAAGTGCAAAATGTAAGCGGAAAAAAGGTTTTGCAAGTTCTTGACCACTGTACAATATTTTTACTTATAGCGGGTTCATATACACCATTTGCACTTTGTACGTTTAGAGAATATAATGTAGCAACTGGCTGGACAATATTTGGAATAATATGGACCATGGCTATAATAGGAATTATTTTAAATGCAATTGATTTAAAGAAATATAAAGTATTTTCCATGATTTGCTACTTAGGAATGGGCTGGGCAATAATTTTTAAAGCAAGTCTGCTACCAGTGTTATTATCAAGAAATGCCTTAATACTACTAGTATCAGGAGGTATAGCCTATACAATAGGTGCAATTCTTTATGGTGTAGGAAAAAAACATAAATGGATGCATTCAGTATTTCATTTATTCATATTGTTAGGAAGTATATTACATTTCTTCTGTATTTTATTGTATATAATGTAATTATATATAACAAACAAATAATTTAAAAAAAGGATTTTGGTATGTTAAGATTAGAAAAAATTACAAAAGAATATGTTACTGGAAATAGTAAAGTCCAAGCTTTAAAAGGAATAACTTTAGAATTTAGAAAAAGTGAATTTGTATCAATTTTAGGGCAGAGTGGTTGTGGTAAAACTACATTACTAAATATAATTGGTGGACTTGATAAATATACAACAGGTGATTTAATAATAAACGGTAAATCTACTAAAGAATTTAAAGATAGAGAATGGGATGCATATAGAAACCATAGTGTTGGTTTTGTATTCCAATCATATAACTTAATACCGCACCAAACAATTCTTTCAAATGTAGAGCTAGCACTTACTTTATCCGGTGTTAGTAAAAAGGAAAGAAGAAACAGAGCAATAGAAGCACTAAAGCAAGTCGGATTAGGAGACCAAATAAACAAAAAGCCAAACCAATTATCTGGTGGCCAAATGCAAAGGGTTGCTATAGCAAGAGCATTAGTAAATGATCCGGAAATAATTTTAGCAGACGAACCAACAGGTGCACTTGATACTAAAACTAGTGTACAAATAATGGAAATATTAAAAAATATCTCAAAAGATAGACTAATTATCATGGTTACACATAATCCGGATTTAGCAGAAAAATACTCATCAAGAATTATAAAAATACTTGATGGAAAAATAACTGATGATTCAAACCCATATAGTAAAGAAGAAGAGAAAAAAGAAGATAGAAATTCAAAAGCAAATAGTAAAGTATCAATGAGCTTCTTTACGGCATTATCATTAAGTTTAAATAACTTAATGACTAAAAAAGGAAGAACTATTTTAACTTCATTTGCAGGAAGCATAGGAATTATTGGAATAGCACTTATTCTGTCCTTATCTAGTGGTATGCAAGCATACATAAATAGAGTAGAAGAGGATACTCTTTCATCATATCCAATAACTGTAGAAGAAGAAACTATAGATATGACAAGTATGATGACGACACTTATGGGAGAAACAGAAGAGACGGAACATGAGGATGGAAAAGTATATTCTAAAAATATTGTAAATGATATGTTAAGTACAATTTCTACAAAAATTCAGAGTAACAATTTAGACGAATTTAAGAAATATTTAGATGATGAAAATAGTAGTATAAGGAACTATATGAATGCAGTTCAATACAGCTATAATTTAGACTTAAATATATATAAAGCAGATGATGATGAAGCCATCCAAGTAAATCCAAGTCAGATTTTTTCAAAACTTGGTATGGAAAATATGAATAATATGATGTTTGCAGAAACTGATGTATGGCAAGAACTTTTAGATAATAATGAATTACTGCAATCACAATATGACGTTATAGCAGGAAAATGGCCAGAAAACTATAATGAAGTTGTATTAATAGTAGATGAGAATAATGAAATATATGACTACACACTATATGCATTAGGAATATTAGACCAAGACGAATTAGAAGACAAATATCAAAAAATATTAAATGGTGAAGAAATAGAAAGCGAAGAGATAAAAACATATACATATGATGAGTTATTAAACACCAAATTTAAACTATTATTAAATACTGACTATTATGAAAAAGATGGAAATATTTGGATTGATAATAGCGAAGACGAAGATTATATAAAAGAAAAATTAGAAGATGCAGAAGAAATAAAGATAACAGGAATTATAAGACCAAAAGAAAATACTGTAGCAACAGAAATATCTGCAACTGTTGGATACACAAAAGAGCTTAAAGAATACGTTATAAACGAAGTAAATAATGCGGAAATTGTTAAAGAACAAAAGGAAAATCCAGATATAAATGTATTTACAGGAACAGAATTTCCAGAAGATCCAAAAGCAGGATTTGATTTTTCTAGTTTAAGCGATGAACAAAGAATATATATGGCATCATTAAGTGAAGAAGAAATGGCAGAACTGTTACAGCAATACACAGAAAATGCGAGTGCAACTTATGAAGGAAATCTAGAAAAAATGGGAGTCGTAGACTTAGATAGTCCTAGTAGAATAAGCATATATCCTAAAGACTTTGAGTCAAAAGAACGAATTGCTACAGAAATAGAAAATTACAACCAAAGACAACGCGATGAAGGGAAAGAAGAAAATGTAATAACATATACTGACATTGTAGGAACAATGATGAACTCTGTATCTACTATAATAGATGCAATAAGCTATATATTAATAGCATTTGTTGCAATATCACTTGTAGTTTCATCTATAATGATAGGAATTATAACGTATATTTCTGTATTAGAAAGAACAAAAGAAATAGGAATATTAAGAAGTATCGGTGCATCTAAAAAGGATATTTCAAGAGTATTTAATGCAGAAACCTTTATTATAGGGTTATGTGCAGGAATATTAGGAATAGGTGTTACATTAATATTAAATATTCCAATTAATATGATAATAAAATCAGTAGCTGATATATCTGGAATAGCTAGTCTTCCAACTGTAGGGGCAATAATACTAGTAGTAATTAGTATGCTACTTACAATAATAGCAGGTTTAATACCAGCAAGAATGGCAAGTAAAAAAGACCCAGTAGAAGCACTAAGAACAGAATAAGATAAGAAGAAGCCTTAAAATAAAGCAAAAAAGCTTTAGATTAAGGCTTTTTAGAGGTTATAAAACACAAAATGATTTAATTGACATAGTATATGAAATGTGGTAATATTGATTTGTATCTAGCATGGCTAGATTTAGTAACTATAGTATAAATTCTTTATAAGAGGAGAGGCATAATGAAAACGGGCTGGACTATATTGAACAACAAATGGTGCTATCTAAATGAAGATGGTACTATGGCTACAGGCTGGATTTACCTAAACTACAAAAGGTATTGGGCAGAACAAAGTGGTGAGATCGTTATAAATGATTGGAGAAATATCAATAATAACTGGTATTACTTCAATAGCTCGGGAGAAGCTGTAAGAGGCTGGAACTGGATAAATAATGCAATGTATTATTTTTATCCTACAAAAACTGGAGAGAATCCTGAATGTTCAATGGCACATGATATCTATATCGACGGATTTTACGTTGATACAGAAGGAAGAAGAATGTAATACTATAAAAGAGGAGAGCCGAAATTGCTCTCCTCTTTTGAAACAAGGGACAGACATGAATTTTTTAATTTAATATTTTCTTTAAAATGAGTTATAAATCGATAAAATTAAAAAAAAGCTGTACTATTTTTTAAAAATAGTATATAATAAAAGAGTGTTTAAACCAACAGGCTTATATTCTTAATTAAGAATATACTGTATAACGATATTTTAGAAACTGAGGGAATAAACATGAAAGATTCAAAAGATTACAAAAATTTTGACAGAAAGGAAAATTTAAAATTAGCATCTAAAGTAGTACATGGTGCTTTAGGAGTAGACCCAGAAACAGGCTCACTTAGCTTTCCAATTTACCAAACAGCAACATATAAACATAAATCTGTGGACAAGCAAGAAGCATATAACTATGCAAGATGCATTAATCCAACTAGGGAAGAACTAGAAAAAACAATGACAATTTTAGAGGAAGGAACAAGAGCATTTGCTGTAAATTCAGGTATGGCAGCTATTACATTAGTATTTTCACTATTAAAACCAGGTGACCATATAGTTATGTCTGATGACATATATGGTGGAACTTTTAGAGAAGTTAATGAAGTACTAACTGTAAATGGAGTAGAATATGATAGCATAGATTTATCTGATTTAGACTTATTAAAAAAGACTATCAAGAAAAACACAAAAATGATATTTGTAGAAACTCCAACAAATCCTATGATGAAAGTTGCTAATATTGAAGAAATAGCAAAAATTGGACATGAAATTGGTGCTATTGTAGTAGTAGATAATACATTTTTAACGCCATATTTCCAAAGACCACTTACACTTGGCGCAGATATCGTAGTACACAGTGGAACAAAATATTTAGCGGGACATAATGACGTATTAGCTGGAATCGTTGTTGTAAAAGATAGCAAAATTGGAGAAAAACTAGAAATACAAATGTATATCTATGGCGCAGGATTAGGCCCAATGGATTCATGGATTATGCTAAGAGGAATTAAAACTTTAGCATTAAGAATGGACAAACATGCAGAAAATGCAATGAAAGTTGCAAACTGGCTTCGTAATGAACCAAAAGTAAAACAAGTATATTATGTAGGTTTTGAAGACCATAAGGACTATGCAGTAACTAAAAAACAGACAACAGGCTTTGGCGGAATGATATCATTTAGAGTAGACAGTATGGAAACTGTAAATAAGATTTTGGCAAACCTAAAACTAATAACATTTGCAGAAAGCTTAGGTGGAGTAGAAAGTTTAATCACTCACCCTGTAAGTAGAACACATACAGAAATTTCTGAAGAAAAGAGAAATGCTTTAGGAATTACAGATACATTACTTCGTTTATCTGTAGGAATTGAAGATGCAGATGATATTATTGCTGATTTAAAACAAGCTATGGAATAGGATGGAACAAGGGGACACACAATTCGTTCCATTTTTGGAACGAATTGTGTGTCCCCTTGTTCCTAAAGAAGGAGGAATTAAAAGTGACAAAATTTACTAAAATGCAAGCTTATGGAAATGACTATGTATATATTGACGCTATAAATCAGGAAATAAATAATGTACATGAACTTGCAAGATATATAAGTGATAGACATTTCGGAGTTGGTTCAGATGGGTTGGTTTTAATTTGCAAATCTGACGTAGCAGATTTTAAAATGAGAATGTTTAATCCAGATGGAACAGAAGGAGAAATGTGTGGTAACGCATTAAGATCTTTAAGTAAATATGTATATGACCATAGATTAACAGATAAAGAAGAACTAAAAATAGAGACACTTGGTGGAATTCAACATGTTAAATTAACAGTTAAAGATGGACAAGCAGTTAATATTGAAGCAAATATTGGAAAGCCGGTATTAGATACAAATTTAATACCAGTAAATACTGACTTGCCAGAGTTTATAGAGCAAGAAGTTAAAATACTAGATAAAACATTTAAAATAACAGCTGTTTCTTGGGGAAATCCTCATTGTGTTATGTTTATAGATGACGTAGATAATTTTGATGTAGAAAAATATGGTAAAGCTATAGAATATAAAACAGAGCTATTTCCAAATAAAACAAATGTAACTTTTGCACAAGTAATAGATAGAAATACTATTAAAATTAGAGAATGGGAAAGAGGGACAGGAGAAACTATAGGTTGTGGAACTGGTTGCTGTACCGCAACTGTGGCAGCGGTTTTGACTGGTAGATGCGATAGAAAAGTAAGCGTTCACCAAATAGGCGGAATTTTAGAAACTAATTGGGACGAAGAGACTGGCAAAATGTTTATGAAAGGTCCATCTCACACAGTATTTGAGTCTGAAATTAATGTAGATAATATATTAAAAAAATATAGAACTACTAAAGTGCAAGAATTATTACAAAATGTGGACTATGAACTAGTAAAAGGAAGCATAAATGTAGATATTGAAGATATAAAAGACGATTCTAGAAAAGTAAAATTAAATGATATGTATATAGCAAAAGTAGGTAGTTCATCAGATGGACATACATATATACCAGACGTTATAAAAAAAGGTGCAAAAGTAATAGTGGTAGAAAAAAATATAGAATTGCCAGAAGAGGATATTACAATAATAAAAGTTAAATCCTCAAGAGAAGCAATGGCAGAAATTTCAGCTGCGTATTTTAAATATCCTGCTAAAGAATTAAAAGTCATAGGAATTACAGGTACAGCAGGAAAAACTTCAACTTCAACAATATTAAAGAAAATGATTGAAGAAAATGGAGAAAAAGCTGGATTAATTGGTACTATAGGTGCATTTATAGGTAAAAGAAAAATAACTCTTCATAACACCACACCAGAAAATTATGAAATACAGAAACTATTTAGAGAAATGGTAGAAGAAGGTTGTAAATATGCAATAATGGAAGTATCATCACAAGGTTTAAAAATGCATAGAGTAGATGGATTTACATTTGACTATGGCGTATTTACTAATATTTCTAAAGAACATATAGGACCAAATGAGCATGAAAGCTTCGAGGAATATATGTACTGCAAAAGCTTGTTATTCCAAAAATGTAAAACTGGAATAATAAATGTAGATGATAAGAACTGGGAAAATGTTACTAAAAATCATACATGTGATATAATAAAATTTGGAATAAATTCAGATAATGTAGATTTTAGGGCAAAAAACATTGAATTTATTATGACAGATAAATTCTTAGGAATGGGATTTGAAGTAGAAGGAAAAATAAATGATAAATTTGAAGTCGCAATTCCAGGAAGATTTTCTGTATACAATGCTTTATGTGCTATAACAATAGCAAATGAATTAGGACTAAAGGTAGATTCAATGAAAAAAACATTAGAAACAGCGTATGTTAAAGGTAGAATGGAACTTGCAATATCAAATGATAAATATAAGCTAATAATTGATTATGCTCATAATGAAGATGAAATGACTAATTTAATGGAAACTATTATGGAGTATAAACCTAAAAGAATAGTTTGCATATTTGGTGGAGGAGGCAATAGAGCAAGAGACAGAAGATTTGATATGGGAGAAATATCAGGAAAATACGCAGGACTTACAATTCTTACAGAAGATAACCCTCGTTTTGAAGAAATAGATTCAATTAATAATGATATAATTACTGGATTAAATAGGAGTAATGGTAAATATATAACAATTAAAGATAGAGGGGAAGCAATAGAATATGCAATGAAAAATGCAAAAGAGGGAGATATCATACTTTTAATAGGAAAAGGACATGAGCAATATCAAGAGGTAAAAGGTATGCAATATTTCTGGGATGAAAGAGAAGCAGTAGAAAAAGCAAGAAAAAAACTAAATATATAAATATTAATAATAAAATGTCTAGTATTAAAGTAATATTTTGTACTAGACATTTTTACATATTTGTTTTAAAATAATGTGTGAATAAACAAAAGGAAAGGAATTAAAATTAATATGAACATCTGGCATGATATAAATAAAGAAAGAATAAGCAAAAATGATTTTGTAGGAGTAGTTGAAATTTCAAAAGGTGGAAAAAACAAATATGAGTTAGATAAAGAGACAGGTATGCTTAAACTAGATAGAGTATTATACACAGCAACGCATTATCCTACTAATTACGGATTTATTCCACGTACATATGCAGAAGATAATGACCCATTAGACGTACTTATACTTTGTAATGAGGAAATACAGCCTCTTACATTGGTAGAATGTTATCCAATAGGCGTTTTAATAATGAATGATAATGGAGAGGAAGATGAAAAAATAATTGCAATATCTAGAAAAGACCCATACTTAAACGTATATAATGATATTTCAGCACTTCCAAACCATATATCAGATGAAATAAAACACTTTTTTGAAGTATATAAACAATTAGAAGGAAAAACAACTACTGTAGATAGAATGCTTGGAAGAGAAGAAGCAAAAAATATAATAGAAAAATGCATGAAAAAATATGAAGAAAAATTTGCGAACGTGGACAAAAGGGACACTTCATTTTGTCCACAAAGAGAAATTTAAGACTATAAAGTTTTATGACTAAGAGGTTAAGTGTGGACAAAAAGGAGTGTCCCTTTTGTCCACGCAGAGGATGGTAAAAGATGATAGAAAAAATTATTTTTAATTTACTTGCTTTTGCAATTTTTATATTTGTTTTTGGAAGATTTATAAAGAAAAACGATACAAGCTATGTATATATTTTAGGATTAGAATTTATTGGTATTGTAGTAAACTTTATAGAATTACTTTCAAATATTACTCTAAATGTTTTCTTTAAAGTACTTATATGGATATTGTCAGTAATAATACCAGGAATAATGCTACTTATAGAATACAAGAGTAAAGTGGATTTTCCTGAGATATTTAACATCTTGTTAGCAAAGATTGCATTAGCTTCTGGAAATACTGAGAAAGCAAAAGATTATTTATTTAAATTAATAAATAAATATCCAGAAAGTTTTATGGGACATAAAACTTTAGCAGAAGTGTATGAGAAAGAGGAACAATATTCTGTGGCAGTAGATGAATATATTCGCGCCACAGAACTAAACCACAATAGAGACATAAAGCTAAACTATAATATAGCAAAACTTTTAAACAAATCCGATAGGCAGGAAGAGGCTATTACGGTATTGCAAGATATACTAAAGAGGAAGCCTGAATATTATGAAGCTACTAATTTGTTAGGAGAAGTTTTATGTGCAAATGAAAGGTATAAAGAAGCAATAAATGTGTATATGAATGCTTTAAGATATAATCCAGGAAACTACGACCTATACTATAATCTAGGAATAGCATATACAATGGCAAATGATTTTCAAAGGGCAAAAGAATTTTATGAGAAGGCAGCTGAAATTAATTCATTATTATACAATGCTAAATTAAGTATAGGACAAATTGCATTAATTGCAGGAGATTTAGATGAAGCAGAACAATTTTTTAAGGAAAGTTTAAAAGGGGAAGACGTAGAAGCGGGTTCTTACTATTATTTATCACAAGTTGCAATTTTAAAAGGAGAAAAAGAAAAAGCAGCAAATTACATGAATATTGCAGTAGAATTGGACCCTAAAATATATAATAAAGCGCAAAAAGAAACAGTATTTACTCCAATTAAAAATGAAATAAAGAAACCAGAAAAAGAACAAATGGAAGAAAAGAAACAAACAAAGCTATTATTAAAAGAACGTAAAGCTCTAAACCATTTATCTAAAACTTGTTCATTAATTAGTGAACTAAATAATGATGATTTAACAATGATGAAAAACATAAAAGAGAAGGAAATGGAAAAAGAAGAAAAACAACGTGGAGGATAAAAGTTAATATATAAAATACAAGCTATCTTCATATAATTAAATATATTAATTATGTGAGGTGAAAGACTTATGAATATATCAATAATAGGTGGAGATTTACGAATTGCAAAATTAGCAGAAATGTATGCCAAAGAAACTAATACAGTATATACATATGGCCTAGAAAAGTATTTTGAGGATAATATAAAATACAAAAACATTATATTATGTAGTAAAATAGAAGATGTGATTGCAAATTCAAATTATATAATTTCCAGTATGCCATTTACAAAAGATAAAATAAATGTAAATTCTCCATTTGCTAAGGATAAAATAACTATAGAAGAATTAAAAAATAAACTTTTAAAAAATGAGGAAAGAAAAATATTTTTTTTAGGTGGAATACCACAAGAATATTATGAAATACCAAGAAAACTAGAACAAGGAACAAAACAAGAAAAAAAAATAGGCAATATAGAATTAATTGATTTACTGGAAATAGAAGAACTAACAATTTTAAATGCTATTCCAACAGTAGAAGGTACAATTAAAATTGCAATAAATGAAAGAGAAGAAACAATTCATGAAAGCAATATATTAGTATGCGGTTTTGGAAGAATTGGAAAAATCTTATGTGATAGATTTAGCAAACTAGGCGCAAATATATATTGTACAGCAAGAAAAGATAGTGACCTAGCTTGGATAAGAGAAAAGAGGTATATACCATTAAAATACAGTGAACTAAAAAACTATTTAAATAAAATAGACATAGCAATTAATACAGTTCCATACATGATACTACGAAAAGAAGAATTGGATTTATTTAATGAAAATACATTAATAATAGATTTAGCATCAAGTCCAGGAGGGGTTGATACTAATTATGCAAAGCAAATAGGAATAAATACAATTACTGCTTTAGGAATTCCAGGAAAAGAAATGCCTAAAACAGCAGGTAATTATATAAAGAAAGTAATAGACGATATAATTAATCAAAAGAAAAATTGAAAGGTAGTGAAAAAATGACAGTTTTACAAGCTTTAATTTTAGGAGTAATACAAGGATTAACCGAATTATTACCAATATCTAGTTCAGGACACTTAGACGTAATACCATGGTTATTAAACTGGACTACAAACCCACAATTTAATATTGATTTTGAAGCATTTGATGTTGCATTACATTTTGGAACATTTTTAGCAATAGCATTATTCTTCTTCAAGGACTGGATAAAGTTAATAGTTGGAGGCTTTAATCAAGTAGTAAAAAAGAAGAAAACTACAGAGGGAAAAATGTTCTGGTATTTGGTAATAGCAACAATTCCAGGAGGAATTATAGGGTTACTATTAGATACTTTTGTAGGGGATACATTAAAAAAACCAGTAATTATTGCAATAGCATTAATTGTAATGGGTATAATACTATATGTAGTTGATAAAAGAGCAAAATCAAAAACAGATTATGAACATATGACATTTAAACAAACATTTTTAATAGGTTTATCTCAATGTTTAGCATTTATACCAGGAGTTTCAAGATCTGGTATAACAATGACAACAGGAAGAGCAATGGGAGTAGACAGAGAATCTGCTGCTAGATATTCATTTATGCTTTCTGCACCTATTGTTTTTGCAGCGACACTATTTAAAATAGGTGATTTTGTATTTAACATTCCATTTTTTGTAGGAATTTTAGCAAGTTTTATAGTAGGAGTTATAGTTATAAAATGGCTTTTAAATTATCTGCAAAAAGGAAGCTTTAAAATTTTTGCTATTTACAGAGTTATACTTGGAATAATAATACTAGTATTTGCATTTATAAGAATGTAAAATTTTAAATCAATTAAAAAATAGAACAATATAAAACAAAAAATAGTAATTTACAAAAAAATTGCTATTTTTTTGTTTTTGCTTACAAACACACTAATTAGTAAAAATTAGCAACACAAAAAATGCATACAATTAGTACAAAAACAAAAAATACAATTAGAAAAAGCCTTAAAAATGAAATATTACAAAAATGTTACAAAAATATTACAATTATATTAAATCTTTTAATTTATATTGACTTTTTTACAAAAAAAGATAAAATATTAAGAGAACTGTGATTGTATTGTAGAAATTTTAAAGAGGAAAAAAATACAAGTATTATTTGTTACATTTTGCAAAATATAATAATGGTGCAAATAAAAACGAAGGAGAATAAAATGTCAAGCTGCTTAGGATTATATATAGAAAACAATGTAATTAAATATGCAAAAGTAACTAAAGATCGTGAAATTTTAAAAATAGAAGCATTTGGAGTAAAGTTTTACGATAAAATAGGTGAAGCACTTGAACAAATAGTATCAGAAACCTTTAGTTATAACATACCGATCAGCATTAATTTGTCTGAAGAAATATATAATTATTTCTACATGTTCAGTTTGCTTAACAAAAACGATTTGAAAAAAGCAATCGATACAGAGTTTGAATCATATTGTTATGACAAAAAACTAAACAGAAATGCTTTTGAAACAAGATTTGCGATATCAAACGAACAAGATGATAAAGACAAAATAAAAGTTATTCATGTATCTTCAAATAAATCTTCAATTTCAAAGTCATTACAAACCTTAAATGAGTATAAAGTATCTACAATTACACCAATAGGTACAAGTATTGCTAATATAGCTTCAATAAAACCAAAAGAAAACATAATAATTGTAAACATTGAAGAAAAGACAACTGTTACAACAATTATTAATCAAAAAATATATAATGTTATGAAGCTAGAGGAAGGCTCAGAAGAAATTTTAGACAAAATAGCAAGCAAAGAAAACTCATACTCAAAGGCTTATGAAATTTGCAAAAATTCTACTATATATACTATGGAAGGCAAAGAATTACAAGACGAAGAGAATGAGTATTTAGATTATATAATGCCTACACTATATAAAATAGTGACAAGAATTCAAGAATATGTAGCAAATTCAACAATAAAATTTGAAAAAATATATATAACAGGTCTTATGTCTGTTGTAAATAATATAGATTTATATTTTCAAGAATTTTTCCAAACAGAAAAATGCGAAATATTAAAACCATATTTCGTTACAGAAAATATAAAAATAAATATAAAAGATTATATTGAAGTAAACTCAGCTATAGCAGTTGCTATGCAAGGCTTGGGATATGGAATAAAAAACATGAACTTTAAAAAGCCAAGTTTTTCAGATCAATTACCAGATTGGCTAAAACTAGACATAAGTTTAGGTAAAAAAGAAGGCAAATCAAAAAGTAATTTTAGCTTTAGTATGAAAGGAAAACTAGATGCTACAGAAAGATGGTTAATGAGAGCGGCAGCAGGAGTGTTAATGCTTACATTATTATATTCAGGTTTTGCTGTATATTTAGACAACAGAATAAATGATAAAATACAAGAAACAGAAGAAGTAAGCTTATATACAGATGCTCAAATAGCATTGGCTGATAATGATATAAATAATGTAAAACAAAAAGCAAATAAGTATAAGGAAATGGAAAACAACTTAAGAGATATTAACAACAAAATGGAAGATGATTTAAGTTTAAAAGGTTCAATTCCAAATCTATTAATGCAAATTGCATCTACTATACCACAAGAAGTTCAAATAACTGAAATAGAAAATACAGCAGATAATGATGAAAGACATATTGTAATATATGCTCAATCAAGATATTATGATGAACTTGGATATTTCAAAGCTAAATTAAAAGAAGATGGAATCTTAAACAATGTTGTTTCAACACAGGGAGAAAAACAAGATGATTTTGTTAAGATAGTTATAGAGGGGGATTTGCCATGAGAAAAGTATTAATTTCAATATTACTTATACTGTTAATTGTATTGGCATATTTCACAATATTTCAAGGAATATCTATAGGAACATTTAAAGTATTAAGTACAAACGATATAATTAAACTTAATGATGACTTAACAGTAAAAATAGGAGAAGCAAATAAAAAAATTAAAACTGATTTACAATCAAAAAGATCAGAATTAAATGAAAACATAAATATATTATTAGATAACAAAGAAAGTTACTATAATCTAGCAAATGTAAGTACAGAAAGCGAAATAACAGAAGCAAGTACAGAACAAGTGTATAGCATAGAATACTTATGGGTAAGAGTTGGAAGACACGCCAGAAGCGAAGGTGTAAACATGAAAATGGATGTACTAGCAGGAGACACAGGAGATGCTAGTGTTAAGAATATTAACTTTACAGCAGTAGGAAAATATATGGCAATTATGAACTTTGTATCAGCATTAGAAGATGATAGTGAACTTGGATTTAGAATAGAAGATTTTCATTTAGTACCAGCTGAAGATGAAATAAATTTACAAGCTACATTTAGTGTTACTGGTATAAGAACAAGAGTAGAAAATACTACAGTTTCAGTTGATACAACAAGTACAGCAGAGCCAAATAATGTTGAAACAAATACAAATGAAGCCCAACAATAAAAGAAATGGAGGCAAATATGCTAAAATCAGTAATTAAAGAAATTTTTATAATATTACTTTTAAGTATAGCTATATTACTAATTATAGGAATACTATTTTATGATTATATTCCGATAAATAAAGTTGTACCAGAAAAAGAAGCATATACAACACCTGATGAAGTTAAAAATGAAATAGACGAAGAAATAGCTGAATCAGAAAAAATAGAAGTAACTTATGAGGTTACAGATTCAGACTTGAACGTATATGAACAAAGCGGAAGCTATTCAGAAGGTAAAGCAAATCCATTTGCTTTAGAAAATACAACAGATGAAAATCAGACAGAAAGTGAAGAACCAAAAGATACAAACACAAACGATGATAACAATAATAACAACAATAATGATAATAATAATTCAGATACAGTAGATAAAAATTCAACAGGAACATTTTTCAATGATGAAGGAATTAAATAAACACAAAACTATTTAATTCATTAAGTAACGGTTATATTTATTTTATATAGATATACACAAAAAAATTTAAAGGAGGAGTTTTTTATGTTAAAGAATCAAAAAGGTATCACTTTAGTTGCTTTAGTTATAACAATAGTTATATTAATAATACTAGCAACAGTATCAATCACAATCGCTTTAAATGGTGGTCTAGTAGGACATGCTGAAAGTGGTGCAGATGCTTACAAAGCAGCTCAAGATGAAGAAACTAAAGGAATTACTAACGTAGAGCATTGGGTAAACGGATTGCTAACAGAATAATTGCTAACCTAAAGTGGCAAATTAAAAAAATTTTAAACGGTTTAAGATTTCTTTAAACTATGTTAAACTAAAAATATAAGAGGTTATTACTTGTCAAATATAATTTAAAATATATAATTATATTTTAAGTATAACCTCTGTTTTAAAATAAGGAGTATACGATTATACATGGACTATATATTATATATATTAATATTTTGTATAGGTGCACTGTTTGGTAGCTTTTTTACCTTAGCAGTGTATAGAATCCCAATCAGGCAAGATATAACACATACACGTTCGTATTGCCCAAAATGCAATCATAAATTAGGATTTCTAGATATGATTCCAATACTAAGCTATGCAGTTTTAGGTGGAAAATGTAGGTATTGTAAAGAAAAAATAAGACCAAGATATATATTATTAGAAATTTTATCTGGAGTAGTTTTTGTATTATTTGCACTTTCTATAAAGTTTAGTTTATTTACAATAAACACTCAATCAATTGTATACTTAATAGCAGGGGCATTATATATAGCAACAATGTTTATTATTGCTGGAATTGACAAAGAGAGAATAAGAATCGAAAAGCCAGTTCTATTATTTGGCTTTATTTGTGTTACTATGTATATGATATATCTATATATAGTAGAAAAAGATACTAGTATCTATAGATATGTTATTTATTTAATATTAGCTTGCTTATTATTACTATTTAGTATTGTATACTTACGAAAAAAAGGAGAAGATAGCTATTCAATAGATGTTTTAATACTATCAATGTTAATGGTATTATTTACTTATGAAACAGTGTATATTTATACAGTAATAATTACACTACTTGCAACTGTAGTACAATTACTAATTTGTAGGTTACATGATAAAAAAAGCAAGGCTCTAAAAAAAGTAAAAATAGAAAATACAAAAGTTCCAATAGGATTTTATATGTGCACCGCTAATATAATTGTTTTATTAGTAACTAATTTTATGATATTTTACATATAAGGTGATATGATGGAGAAAAAAATAAACATGAATAAAATTAAATTAAAATTAAAATCAGATAAAGGCTTTACAATGCAAGATGTAATAGCAGCATGCATAATACTTACAATATTTGTTGGAACCATTGTTGCACTTATGACATCTGTGCATAAGACATATATTAAAACAAGATTAACATCACAGATGGCAACATATGCAGTAGAAATTTTAGAAGATATAGATAAGATTTCATATGCAGATGCTCAAAAAAGAACAGGCTCTTATTACAAAAGCAAATTTCAAATACCTGCTGGTTTTGATGTGGATTTAGAATTAACAGATTATGGAGAAAATACCGAAGACGTAATAAAAATTGTAAACTTAAAAATAACATATACATTACAAGGGGATACGACAGAATATACTGTACAAAGATTGAAAATTAAAGAGGTTTAATAAATAAGGGAAAGGGGTGCTTAAGATTTATGCAAATAAAAACTAATCAAAAAGGTATCACATTAACTTCACTTGTTGCATATATGTCTATTCTTATGATAGTTATAGCTGCTATGACTACAATGAGCACTTTCTTTTTTAGCAATGTTAGCGGAGTTGTAGATACACCAAAATATCTTTCAGAATTTAATAAATTTACTATGTTCTTTGTGACAGATATAAAAAATTATACTGCAGCAAATGTTACAAGTAACACTATAGAGTTTGAAGGAGGACCAACGTATAAATATCAAGGAAATGCAATATATAGAAATGATGTAAAAATAGCAGAATATATTATGAGCTGTAATTTTACATTGTCACAATATAATGTGGATACAACAAGCAAAAATATTATCAATGTAGATATGCAAATAGGTAAAAATGCTGAAAAATCTGTACAAGAAAATGTTGATTTTGTACTAAAGTATTGGTAATAATATTTATTAAAATGTAGATAATATAGAATACAAATGAAAGGAGAAATTCTATGGATTCAAAAAAAAGGCAGCCACTAGGAATAGAATTGGTAAAAAGAGGAATTGTATCTGAAGAAGATATTGAAAGAGCATTAGACTATCAAAAAGCAGAGCCAAAGAAGAAAATAGGAGACATTTTAAATATTTTAAGATTGTGTGACCCTTATATATTAATAAATGCAATGGGTGAAATTTTAGAAGAAAAAGCTATATATCTAAAAGAAGGAGATATAAAATTAAATGTAACAGACTATATCTCAATAGATATAGCAAGACAATATAAGGCAATACCTTTTGAGGAAACAAGCGGAAGGATAAAGGTATGCTTTGCTGATACTTCTAATAGAAGGGCTGTTGAAACTGTAAGACTTTTACTTTTAAATAAAGGTCTTATAATGGAAAAATATATTACGTTTGAAACTAATATAGATATAATATTAAATTCATTTGCAGGAAGTTCAGAAAATATAGATTTAAATGCAGATGTATCAGGATTTGTAGATAGCGTAATAAAAACAGCTATGGATAAAAGAGCAAGTGATATTCATATAGAACCAATGCAAGAAGGAATGAGAGTAAGATATAGAATAGATGGTGTGTTAATAGATGCGGCAAATATTGGAAAAGAGAAACAATCACAAATAATAGGTAGATTAAAAGCAATATCTAATATGCATCAAGAGAAGCAGGAATCACAAGATGGTAGAATTATAATGTATCCAGATTACAACATTCGTGTATCTTCACAAAAGAATATATATGGAGAGAAATTTGTTTTAAGATTATTAAAGAAAAATGAGGATATAAGGTCAATATTTGACTTAGGCTTCCCACAAGACGATAAATTAGTAAAAGATGCATTTAATAAAAAGAATAGCATAACAGTTATAGCAGCACCTACTGGAGAAGGTAAAACAACTACATTATACAGTATTATAGATTATCTAAATAAACCACAAATAAATATAACAACAATAGAAGATCCAGTTGAAATACGTATAAATGGACTAAATCAAATTGAGGTAGATCCAAAGATTACATTCGCGGATTCACTAAGAACAGTTTTAAGACAGGATCCTGATATTATACTAGTAGGAGAAATAAGAGATAAAGAAACAGCAGAAATAGCTATGCAGGCTGGACAAACAGGGCATTATGTATTATCAACAATACACACAATAGATGCAATAGAGGTAATAACAAGATTAAGAAAAATGGGAGTATCAAATTATGATATTTCTAGTACACTTGCTACTTCAGTTTCACAAAGATTAGTAAGAAGATTATGCCCAGATTGTTCAAAAGAAAGAGATTTCACCACAGAAGAAAAGGCATTTATAAAAAAAATAGGGGAAAGATATAACGTAAATTTTGATTTAAATGGTAAAAAAACTTACGATGCATGTGGTTGTAAAAAATGTAATAATACAGGATATCTTGGAAGAATAGGTATATTTGAAATTTTAATATTAAATGATGAAATAAGATCATTAATAGTAGACAATAAATCTGCAATAGATATAAGAAATGCAGCTCTAGCTTCTGGATATCTTCCATTTATTATAGATGGAATCAATAAAGTAATAAACGGAACAACTAATATGCAGGAATTAAATAATAAATTAGCCCTATACTAATATTTTGGAGGTAACTAATGATAGATATTGATAGAGTTTTAGATACGGCGAAGAAAAAAGACGCATCAGACGTTCACTTGATATGTAACTTAAAGCCAATGTTAAGAATAAGAAGAGAATTAATTGAATATGATTGTCCATCGCCTCTAACAGAGGATGATATGTATGAAATATATGATTATTTCGTAAGAGGAAATGTAGAAAAAGATAAAGTATTTAAGGAATACAAGAGACTAGACACTTCATTTGAATTTGATGATATTCGTTTAAGGGTAAACATCTCACTATCTAATGAGATTCCAATATTTACCTTAAGACTTATAAAAAACGAATTACCTAAATATGAGGATTTAGGAGTACCAGATATAGTAAGAAGAATGACATATCAACCGCAAGGATTAATACTAGTTACTGGTAAAACCAACTCTGGTAAAACAACAACATTAAATGCATTAATTAATGAAATAAATGAAAATCAAAATAAAAAAATACTTACATTAGAAAGTCCAATAGAGTATAAGCATACAAGTAAGAAATCAGTTATAGTGCAAAAAGAAATTGGTGCAGGTAGAGATTGTTTAAATTATAGTGATGGCGTTAAGAACTGTTTAAGAGAAGATTGTGATATACTAGTAATAGGAGAGATTAGAGATAGAGAAACAATGGAAGCAGCTATAGAAACTGCAGAAGCCGGACATTTAGTTATAGGAACACTTCATACTAAATCATGTGCTGAAACCATAGATAGAATGGTAAACTTCTATGAAATAAGAGACCAACAAACAGTAAAATATTTAATATCATCATTATTAAAATTAGTAATATCACAAAGATTATTACCAGCAAAATCCGGAAATCTCGCATTAGTTCCAGAAGTAATGGTTGTTGATAATATTGTTTCTGGATTAATTAGAAAAGAGAAAATAAGTGTATCAGAGATAGAGGATGCTATACAAAGTAACCTTGAAAAAGGAAGTATAGGATTAATAAATTCAATAGCTGAATTATTTGTAGATGATGTAATAACATTAGATCAAGCTAAGGCTCAAATTGAAGAGAAAAATATAGAAACTTTAAATAGAACTATAATGCAATTAAAAATCAAAAAAGAAAAGACTAATAAATTAAATCAATAATATATAATTTAAAATATTATGTAGAAAGGAGAAAAAATGCCAGAGTATATTTATAGAGCAGTTACTTCAAAAGGACAAATTGTACGAAATAGGGTAGAAGACGTAAATAGAAATACCCTTATAAAAAAGCTAAAAAATAATGATTTACTTCCAATAAGCATTGTACAAGTAGGTTACAAAAGTAAAAAGTCAAAAGCTAATAGAAGAAACATGATGGACATTGATGACATTATGAAACAAGCTGATTCTGCTAATATAATGCAAGGCAGGGTTACAGTGAAGCCTTCAATTAAAGAAAAAATAAATTTAGCACTATCAAGAGACGAGAAAATAACAACAAGAGATATTGTCATATTTACTCAAAATTTCTACTTACTTAAAAAGGCAAATTTTAATAATATACATGCTTTAAGCACTATTATAGAAAGTACAGATAACTTGTCATTAAGAGGAGTATTGCAAGATATTTTAGCTGGAGTTGAAGCTGGAGAGTATATGTATACCACAATGGAATATTATTCAAATATATTCCCATATATATATATAAATATGATAAAAGTTGGAGAATTATCAGGATCATTAACAAAATCATTAGAGCAAGCAGTTAAGTATTTAGAGACTACAGATACAACAGCTAATAGACTAAGAAAAATAATTATACCAAATGTTTTGCAATTGTTAGCAATTATAGCACTATTAATATTTGGTGTTGCATATATTATTCCAATAATTCAAGATGCTTTTGCAGAATCTGGAACAACGCAAACATTGCCAGAAATAACTTTGTGGTTTGTTGATTTTTGTAATGCATTAGCAAGGGTATGGTATATACCAGTAATTATGATAGCGGCAGTTGTTGGTGTGGTAGTACTATATATAAATACACCAAAAGGGAAATACAATTTTCACTATTTCAAATATAAGATGCCGGTATTTGGAAAATTAATATATGCAATGGATTTTGCAAGATTAATGAGAGCAATGTTATTAAACTTAGAAAATGGTATGAGAATACAAGAAGCACTGGAAGTAAGTAAAGCAGTTATAAAAAACTATGTTATGCTGTCAATTATAGAGACTTCTATAAATAATATACTAATTGGTGCTTCGTGGATAGAACCTTTTGAAAATTCAGGGTTATCATCATCTATGCAAACAGAAATGTTAAAAATAGGTATGCAAACTGATATAGTTGAAATGATGAGAAAACTAGTTGAATACATGGAAATAGATATAGAAAACTTAATGCAAAAAGTAATGGCAGTACTACCACAGATAGTTTACTCTATAGTAGGTGTATTCCTAATATTCCTTGTAGTTGTAATAATAGTACCTTGTATACAATTATATATGGGTGCTTGGATATTCGATTCAGTTGATTTACCAATATAGAAAAATAGAAGGATACAAGAAAACTATTCAAATAAAAATTATTATGATATAATTTGTTTGAATAGTTTTTTCTTTTTAGGAGGTAAAATGAGAATAGGTATAGATTTAGGCGGAAGTCATATAGGTATTGCATTAATAGAAAATAATATTATAAAAGAAAAAATAGAAATAGAGTTAGAAAAAAAAGAAAATATAGTTTTATATATTATGAATATATTAGATCATTATATTAGTAAATTTAAAGAATGCAATAATATTGAACTAATAGGAATAGCAAGTCCTGGAAATCCTAATAATAGTGACTTTAGCATAACAAATATTGTGAATTTAGGAATAGAAAGATTAGACTTAAATAATATTGTAGAAAAATATAAAATACCGATAAAGTTAAAAAATGATTCAAAAGCAGCAGGGTTAGCAGAGTTTAAATATGGATCTTTAAAGGAATATGAAGATGCGGTATTTTTATGTTTAGGCACAGGGATTGGCTCTGCGGTATTCTTAAACGGAAGACTGTTAGAGGCTAATAAATATGTAGGGTTTGAGTTAGGACATATTGTAATAGATAGAAATGGTTTAAAATGTAATTGTGGCAAAAGAGGCTGTTTTGAAACATATTGCTCTATAAAAAGATTTAAAGAAAATGCAAAGAAAATTTTAAAATTAGAGGAAATTCCATCAGAAGAATTACTTGAAAAAATAAAAGATAATATTGCTAATAAAGAAATTAGCAAACTTATAGAAGAATATATAGATAATCTTATTATAGGACTATCAAATGTAATAGATGTATTTGAGCCGGAAGCAATTAGTTTAGGAGGCAGTTTTGTGTTTTTTAAAGACATATTTTACAAAAAACTTGTAAATGAGATGAATAAAAGAAGATATGTATTTAATAAAGAAAGTATACCTGAAATAGTACTAGCAGAGCTAAAAAATGATGCTGGTATGCTAGGTGCAATATTATAATATTAGCATTTAAATTTGACAAAAACAATAAAAAATAGTATAATAATTTACAGTTGTTACCAAAATAGGTAAAGAAGAGATTTATATATAGTAAATATAGTATTGTAAATTATTAAAAATTATAAAATTATGAATAGTAATATAAAAAATATGCTTATGGTGCGGAAAATATATTAAGCATGTTATATAAAATTATGTAATAAAAAATAGTAAAAAACATACAACAATTTTATAATATGAATTTGCGTGTAATTAATCATGCAATATAGATGAAAAAGTAATTTATAGTATTATATAGATTACTTTTTATTTTTATATATTACTTTTTGGTGGTAATTTAAGTTTAGATTTTAATTTAAAGTTAAAAATAACACATTTGTAATAAGTATAATAAGCATAATAAGTAAAAATAATATAAAAAATAAAATGTTAATATTAATTAAGTTCGTATATAAATTTAAAATGAGAAAATAAAATAGAAAAGGAGAGATTTAAATTACATGGATAACAAAGAAACAATAGAAAAAGCTGTTTTACCAAAAACAGAAACAAGGAAAAAAAGAATGCCAAAAAAGAATAATACTACTACCTCAAAATTTGAATTTAAAAAGGATAATTTAAAAATTATACCACTTGGTGGATTAGATGAAATAGGAAAGAATATTACAGTATTTGAGTATGGAAATGACATAGTATTAGTAGACTGTGGATTAGAATTCCCAGAAGATGATATGCTAGGTGTAGACCTAGTAATACCAGATGTCACATATTTGGAAAAAAATAAGGACAAAATAAGAGGATTAGTAGTAACACACGGACATGAGGATCACATAGGTGCAATACCTTATGTACTAAAAAAAATCAATATGCCAATTTATGCAACAAGATTAACGATTGGCTTAATAAAAAACAAATTAGAAGAACATAAACTATTAGCTTCTACTAAATTAAATGTAGTAGAACAAGGACAAACTATAAATTTTGGGAATATAAAAGTAGAGTTTATTAGAAGTAGCCATAGTATACCAGATTCAGTAATGCTTGCAATACATACACCAGTAGGTGTTGTATTACACACAGGAGACTTTAAGGTGGATTTTACACCGATAGATGACAAAATAATGGACTTAGGAAGAATTGCTGAACTTGGAAATAGAGGAATTTTAGCACTAATGTCAGATAGTACAAACTCTGAAAGAAAGGGCTATACAATGTCTGAAAGAACAATAGGAGAAGTATTTGACAGATTATTTCAAAATAATAAAAAGAGAATAGTTGTAGCAACCTTTGCTTCAAATGTACACAGGGTACAACAAATTGTGAATTCGGCAGAGAAATATGGTAGAAAAATTGCAGTATGTGGCAGAAGTATGATAAATATGATAGAAACAGCAAGAGAAATAGGCTATATCGACGCACCAGAAAATATGTTTATAGATATAGATATGATAAAAAATTATACTGATGACCAGTTAGTAATAATAACTACAGGAAGCCAGGGAGAAACAATGTCTGCATTAACAAGGATGGCAGCAGGAGAACACAAAAAAGTAGTTATTACACCAAATGATATGGTGATAATATCTGCAACACCAATACCAGGAAACGAGAAATTAGTATCAAATGTAATAAATGATTTAATGCAAATAGGTGCAGAAGTTATATATAGTGCATTAGAAAATGTTCACGTTTCTGGACACGCATGCCAAGAAGAGCAAAGACTAATAATTTCACTTGCGAAACCAAAATATTTTATACCAGTTCATGGTGAATATAGACAACTAAGAGCGCATGCAGAAACAGCAAAAGAAATGGGAATTTCAGCAGAAAATATATTCATATTAGAAAATGGTAAAACTTTAGAATTAAATAGAAAAGAAGCAAAAATAACTACTTCAGTTCCATCAGGAAAGATATTAGTAGATGGTCTAGGTGTAGGAGACGTTGGAAACATAGTCTTAAGAGATAGACAACATTTATCACAGGATGGATTAATAGTTATTGTTATGACAATGGATGGTTCAACAGGAGAAATAGTATCAGGACCTGACGTTGTATCAAGAGGATTTGTATATGTAAGGGAATCAGAAACTTTAATGGAAGACGTAAAGAAAGTTATTAACCAAGAGGTAAGAAACTTTGAAGAAGAGGGGATTCGTGATTGGTCAACAATTAAATCAACATTAAAAGATGATTTAAGAGATTATATATTCCAAAGAACAAAACGTAATCCTATGATACTACCTATTATAATGGAAGTATAATATTATTATATGTAATAGAAGAATATTTTTTCAATTTTTGAATAAAATAAAGATATAATTGTTGACATTCTTTTTTCAAAATGTTACAATTATTATACCAAAAGGAAAAATACCTTTGTTCGGTCGATAGCTAGATACTGATTTTAAATAATTAAGCGTATGTTAAGTACGTCAGTCTAGTTGGGAGGAGGCTACTTGAGTAGCCTCTTTTCATTATTATATATTTTTTATGGTAAAAAAATTTTATGATTTATGAACTCTATTCTTTTTGAAAATTCTAATAAATTATTTGTATTATTTAGGTAAAGTCTACGGACTGTTCCTGCTACTAAATCAGAAGCTTGAATTAGGTAACTTTTTTCAGACTTTTGATAACAAACGTCTACCTCTAAATCAGAATTTACTATTGGCGTATTAAAATAACTATAGTTATAATTAAAAATCCCGTATTTTAATTCTTCAATAATGCCATCACGTAGATTATAATATCCATTAGTTTTAGTTGTTTGCTCATCAATATTTATTACTAATTTAATTGGTAAATCTGGATTTATTTTATTTTCTTTAATCATATTCTTTACTACTTGCTTTATTAACAACTTTAGCGAATAATCTAAAAATCTGCCTCTAGAAGCAGTATCTGCTTTGATATTTGGATATACTTTATCATTATTTATTATACAACATATTGTGGAATATTTTTTGATATAATTCATAAGTTGTCTATTATGTTTAGCTTTTAACATATTATGTTTTAATTCAGGGCAAGATTTATTACTTTTACAAACCACAATATTCTCATTGCAATATTTACATTTTATATTTTGTACAATACTGCGATATTGAGTAATGAATTTATCTTTTTCTTTTTTTGATGCAAAGACTAATCCTGCATAAATAGAGACTTTTTCAGTATCTACTAGTTTTCCAGAATCATCAATATTGATATATAAAACTTGATTCATTATTTTAGTTCTCCTTTAACTTATAGTGTAAATGTATTTTACTATAAATAGTCAATTATGTAAATAGAAAAACAGATATTAAGTCTTGTAAATTACATAAAAATCGTATATAATATACGATATATTTTATGTAAAAGAGAGGGAGATTTATGAATTATAAGGATTTAGCAGATTTAATATTTCCAAATGCAAAGGATATATCATACTACGAAGAGAAATATCCTGAAAGAGATTTGCCAGAAGGTGCAGTTGTATCTAGATTTGCACCAAGTCCAACAGGCTTTGTTCACGTGGGTGGGCTTTATCAAGCTTTAGTTGCAAAAGAAATGACTAGAAAAACTGGAGGAGTATTTTTCTTAAGAGTTGAAGATACAGACCAAAAAAGAGAAGTTGAAAACGGTGTAACAGATATAGTAAATTCTTTAAAAGATTTTGATATATTTCCAGATGAAGGCATGATTTCTGAAACAGAGGAAAAGGGAAATTATGGACCATATAAGCAATCACAAAGAAAAGATATTTATGAGGCTTATGCTAAATATTTGCTAGAGCAAGGAAAGGCATACCCATGTTTTTGCACTGCGGAAGAAGTTGAAGAGATAAGAAAAAAACAAGAAGCTGCAAAAATAAGACCAGGCTATTATGGAGTATGGGCAAAATGCAGAAATTTAAGCACAGAAGAAGCGGCAGAAAAAATAAAAAATGGGGAAAAGTATATTATTAGATTTAAATCTCCAGGAAGAGAAGATAGAAAAATTAAACACCATGATATAATAAAAGGAAATGTAGATTTTCCAGAAAATGACCAAGATATAGTTATAATAAAAGCAGATGGACTTCCAACATATCATTTTGCACATGCAGTAGATGACCATCTAATGAGAACAACACATATAATACGTAGTGATGAGTGGTTATCTTCAGTTCCTTTACATTTACAATTATTCCATGAGTTAGGATTTAAAACACCTAAATATGCACATATTTCTCCAATCATGAAAAATGATAATGGAAATAAACGTAAATTAAGTAAAAGAAAAGATCCTGAAGCAGCTGTAAGCTACTATAAAGAAGAGGGAATACCAGTAGAAGCTGTTAAAGAATATCTTTTAAATATTGCAAATTCTACATTTGAAAACTGGAGAAGAGCAAATCCAGATAAAGCATTAGAAGAGTTTGATTTTAACTTAAATAAAATGAGTGTAAGTGGTGCTCTATTTGATATGGTTAAACTATTAGACATAGGAAAAACTGTTATTTCAAGGATGAGTGCAGAAGAAGTGTATGAAAACGCTTTAAAATGGGCAAAAGAATATGATAAAGAGCTAGAAAAAATGTTAGAAAATAAGGAATATGCATTAAAAGTATTTGGAATAGAAAGAGGAAATAAAAAGCCTAGAAAAGATATTTCAAAGTGGTCAGAAGTAAAATCAAATATTGAATATATGTATGATAATTATTTCTTCTCTAAAGAAATAGAATATCCATATCAAGTAATAAATGATAGAGAGGATATACACAATATCTTAAAATTATATATAGAAAAATATTATGACGAAAATGATGACAAACAAACATGGTTTGATAAAATAAAAGAATTATCAGGAGAGCTTGGATATGCTAAAGAAGTAAAAGAATATAAGGCAAATCCAGATGCATATAAAGCTCATGTTGGAGACGTAAGTACTGTATTAAGAGTTGCATTAACAGGAAGAACAAATACACCAGACATGTATGAAATAATGCAAGTATTGGGAAAAGAAAGTGTTGCAAAAAGATTAACTAAGGCTATGGAAAAATAGGAATAATATAACAAGGAGAAAGCTATAATGGAATATAATGTAGGAGATATAGTGAGAACTAAAAAAGTTCACCCATGTGGTAGTAAATTATGGGAAATAACTAGAGTAGGTGTAGACTTCAAACTTAAGTGTTTAGGTTGTGGGCATACCATAATGTTAGAAAGACCAAAAGCATTAAAAATTATAGTGAAAAAAATAGAAAATAATGAATTACAAAAAGAAGATTCTTAAAATAGAATCTTCTTTTTGGATATTAAGCTTTTAAAACTATAAAATTTATTAGTTTAACTTTTATTATTACAAATTAAAATAAAAGTTTGAAGCTTTATTAATTCAAATATTTTCCTATTATCTCCCAAGCAGTATCTGTATATATTTTTCTTTCAGAAGAAAAAGGAATAAATTTCAAATCTTTTAATGGATTTAACTCTTGTTGTAAATCTGTAACAGCATTATCTACTTTAGTAATGGCTATTTTATCAGCTTTATTAGCTATAACGACGCAAGGCCTTTCAGAATCTATAATATATCTGTACATTAATCTATCGTTTTCAGTTGGTGAGTGTCTAATGTCAATTAGAAATATTATTAAAGCAATATCTTTACAAGTACTTAAATACTCTTCAATAAAGCTACCAACTCGAACTTGCTCTTGTTTAGACATTTTACTATATCCATAACCTGGCAAATCTACGAAATAGAATTTATTATCCATATTATAGAAATTTATTTGTCTAGTTTTTCCTGGCTCGCTACTAGTTCTTGCAAGTTTCTTCCTATTTACCATTGTATTAATAAAAGAAGATTTTCCAACATTGGATTTACCTACTAACACAATTTGAGGTAAACCATCTGTAGGATACTGTTTAGGACTAACGGCCGATATTTTAAATTCTGGATTTTTTATTATCATAACTTACTCCTATCAAAACTGGAACAAATTGTGTGTCCTCTTGTTCCAAATATTTATTTTTTTGGTACTAATTTCTCTGTTCCACCCATATATGGACGAAGAACTTCTGGAATATTTACACTACCATCTTCATTGTAGTTGTTTTCTAAGAATGCAATTAACATACGAGGTGGGGCAACTACAGTATTATTTAATGTGTGTGCATAGTAATTTCCTTTTTCGCCTTTTATTCTAATTCCTAATCTTCTTGCTTGTGCATCTGTTAGGTTAGAACAACTTCCAACTTCAAAATATTTTTTCTGTCTTGGACTCCAAGCTTCTACGTCACAACTTTTAGCTTTTAAATCAGCTAAATCTCCACTACAACATTCAAGAGTTCTAACAGGTATATCCATGCTTCTAAATAGTTCTACTGTATATGACCATAATTTGTCATACCATTTCCAGCTATCTTCTGGCTCACATACAACTATCATTTCTTGTTTTTCGAATTGATGGATACGATATACACCACGTTCTTCTATACCGTGAGCACCTTTTTCTTTTCTGAAACATGGTGAGTAAGAAGTCATAGTATATGGCATATCTGCCTTTTGAAGTATTTGTCCTTTAAATTTTCCTATCATAGAATGCTCACTAGTTCCGATTAAGTACAAGTCTTCACCCTCTATTTTATACATCATTGCATCCATTTCTTCAAAGCTCATAACACCTGTAACAACGTCACTACGTATCATGTATGGTGGTATGCAGTAAGTAAACCCTTTATTTATCATAAAGTCTCTTGCATAAGATAAAATCGCAGAATGAAGTCTAGCAATATCTCCCATTAAATAGTAAAAACCATTTCCTGCAACTCTACGAGCAGAGTCTAAATCTAAGCCATTAAAACTTTCCATTATGTCTGCATGATATGGAATTTCATAATTTGGAACTACAGGTTCTCCAAATTTTTCTATTTCAACATTTTTACTGTCATCTTCGCCTATCGGAACAGACTCGTGAATTATATTTGGAATTTTCATCATTCTTTCTGTTATTTGGCTAGAATATTCAGCTTCTAATTTTTCATTTTCTTCAAGCTTCTTATTTATTTCTTGTACTTCAGCTTTTATTTTTTCAGCTTCATCTTTTTTTCCATTTTTCATTAGGCTACCAATGTCAGAACTTAAGGAGTTTCTTTTCATCCTTAACTCATCACCTGCAAGTTTTGCATCTCTGTTTTTCTTATCAAGATCTAAAACTTCATCAACTAAAACAAGTTTATGATTTTGAAATTTTTTCTTGATATTTTCCTTTACAATTTCAGGATTTTCTCTTAAAAATTTAATGTCTATCATATTTACCTCCTTAAATGATATAATTAATATAATTAACTAAAGTAAAAGAAAAGAATATATTTACTTTTAGTATAAAGCAAATTATTAAATTTTAAACAAAATGATAACATGGTAAAATAAAACCCTTATGTAATAAAACATAAGGGCGAATTTATCTATACGCGGTACCACCTTAATTATTCAAAATTAATTGACAACTCTAAAATGCTTATAACCTAGCATTACTCGGTTTTATTTTCATAAAAAGCTCTAAAAGTAGATTCATAAAATATTTTAAACTATTTACACCAACCATAGTCTCTCTATATAAAATTAATTTTACTACTAGTCTTTTATCAAACGCTTTTAAATAATAACAATAATATTCTATCATTATTTTAGGAAAAAATCAAGAAAATATGAATAATTTTGTAAAACACGAATATAATGGTAATAATTAGTTTAAAGGTATGGAGGAATTTATGTTATACGAAGGATATATAAGCGAAGATAGAATAGAAGATAAGTCTGAGGATGAAAAAAATTTAGAATTAATAGTAAGCATAATAAAAACAAAAAACGAATTAGATTCTGCTCAAAAAAATTTCGAATTTGCAGAGGAAGGTCTTATAGATTACTATTCATATCAGATAAAAGCAAATCAAACAAAACTTGACTATTTAATGAAAAAGGCACAGAAAAAGGGAATTGTACTAGATATGATAAATGAAATTTATATAAGGAAAAATAAAGCTTAAAAGCATAAATAAAAGTAATATTTGTCCAAAGTAAATCATAAAAATTAATAAAGAGGTGATTAACTTTGGATTTTAATATAATTATAACTTTTTTAACTTGCATAATTGTTTTATTTATATTTGGAAAAATATTTATTATGCCACTTAAAAGTATATTAAAATTAATATTTAATTCAATACTTGGTGGAGTATGTATATATGTTATTAACCTAATAGGTGCAAATTTTGGATTTCATATAGGATTAAACATATTAACCTCTATGCTGGTGGGAATATTAGGTATTCCTGGTGCAATTTTGCTAATAATTTTAAAAATTATTTTACGGTTAAAATAAAGGAGTCTTTTAAGACTCCTTTTAAGATTATTTAGTATTATTCAACAGTTACTGATTTAGCAAGGTTACGTGGTTTGTCTACGTCTAATCCTTTAAATTTAGCTATATAATATGATATAAGTTGCATTGGAATAACAGATAATATAGGTGAAATTAAAGGATTTGTTTTTGGTATATTTATTATAAAATCAAAATGACTATTAGGAAGTATTTGATTTGTAATAACTAAAGTTTTAGCACCCCTTGTAATTACTTCTTGAATATTACTTATAGACTTTTCAAGCAATTTATCATCAGTTATTATTCCAATAACTGTTACTCCATTTTCAATAAGAGCTATCGGACCATGTTTTAATTCTCCTGCTGCATATGCTTCAGAATGTATATATGTTATTTCTTTTAATTTTAAAGAACCTTCCAAAGAAACATTGTAATCTGTGCCTCTTCCTAAAAAGAACATATCTTTTTCTGTATATACTTTTTTGGCAAAATCTTTAATTACCTCAGTATTATCTAATATTTGTTCTATTTTAGAAGGTAAATCTATCATATCAGCTTTTAAATTTTCAATAACTTCTTTATTAGAACTATCTAATATTTCTGCAAAATGCATAGCTAAAATAGCAATTAAAACTACTTGGGAAGTATATGCTTTTGTAGAAGCAACAGCAATTTCGGGACCAGCATGTGTGTATATAGAGTAATCTGCTTCTCTTGTAATAGAACTTCCAATAACATTTGAAATAGCAATGGTTTTAGCATTTTTTTGTTTAGCCAATTTTAGTGCTGCTATTGTATCAGCAGTTTCACCAGATTGACTAATATATATGCATAAAGTATTTTCATCAATAAGAGGGTCTCTATATCTAAATTCAGATGCAACTTCTACCGTTGTTGGAATTTTGCAAAGTTTTTCAATTAATGTTTTTCCAGTTAGTCCTGCATGCATTGCTGTACCACATGCAACAATATATATCTTATTAACTTTACTTAAATACTCCTTTGATATTTCTATATCGTCAAAAGAACATTTTTCTCCTAAACGAAATCTTGAACCAATAGTTTCTCTAATAGCTGTAGGTTGCTCAAATATTTCTTTTAACATATAATCTTCATATCCATCTTTTCCTGCCGCATTAGCGTCCCATTCAATATTCTTAATAGGTTTATTGTGTTCTTGAAGGCTGCTATCAAAAAATGTAACAGTATTTTTAGTAACAACAGCAAATTCGTTATCATCTAGTAAATAAAAATCTTTTGTATATTTTAATATAGCTGGAATATCTGATGCTATATAATTTTCATTTGAGCCTTTTCCGATAACTAAAGGACTATCCTTTCTAACTACAATTATTTCTTCTGGACATAAAGGAGAAATAACTTCTATTGCATAACTTCCTTTTAAATCCTGTACAGCATTTTTTACAGCTGATAAAAGTTTTTCCTTAATATCTTTTATAACAGATACAGGTCCATTTGAGTAATGGTAATGAATTAAGTTTGGAATAACCTCAGTATCTGTTTGAGAAATAAAGCTATATCCTTTTGAAATTAAAAATTCTTTTAAGTCTGCATAATTCTCTATAATACCATTGTGAACAACAGCAAATGTATTACTATTATCCATATGTGGATGAGAGTTTTCTTTAGATGGCCTGCCATGAGTTGCCCATCTAGTATGAGCAATTCCAACAGATCCTTCTAAATCATTTATTCCTTCTAAATTATATAAATTATTTACTCTGCCTTTATCCTTCATAACTTTTATCACGTCTTTTTCGATAGTTGCAATTCCAGCAGAATCATAACCTCTGTATTCCAATGATAAAAGACCATCTATTAAAATAGGTGTAGCTTTTTTGCTACCAACGTATCCTACAATACCACACATAAAAAATACCTCCTTAATATGTAAAATATACTAAAGCATTTAATATATCCTATTTTTTAAGAAAGCATTACAAATAAAGATTACTCTATTAGCTTTGTATACTTGTATTACTACAAGGCTTTGACTAATATTTATGGCAGTAATCGTATGCCAAGAGACCATCCGCCGAATCTTTCGATAAGCCTCTACCTCGTCAACACAAACCAAATAATTATTGTGTCCAGGCGCTTAAAATAAACAAAAACTCCTTTCTTCTAATTCTTCTAATATAGATTATTTGTAAAGCTATTCTTAAGTTATGGTAGTATATTACTATAAATCTGAAAATGTGTCAAATATGGAAAAATATTATGTAAATATGTGAATTTAGCTTGCTTTTTTTAAAAAATAGTGTTAAAATAGTTAATGTTATAAAATAGCGTTAGCTATTTTTTCCTTACTTATGACTAGTTCATAGGTTATAATCCCAAGAGGAGGTGAAGTGTAATGAATAAATACGAAAGTGTTGTCATTATTAACCCTAATGTTGAAGAAAATGCTCTAAAAGAGTTAATCGAAAGATTTCAAACATTAATTAATACTGACGGTAAAGTAGAACAAGTTAATGAATTAGGAAAGAAAAAATTAGCTTATGAAATTAAGAAAAACAAAGAAGGATATTATGTAGTATACGACTTTGAAGCTAATCCAAGTCTAATTGCAGAACTTGAGAGAAACTATAGAATTACTGATGAAGTAATCAAATTTATAGTTGTGAAAAAATAGTAATAAATTTACTAAACCCATTTCGGGGGCCTTAAGAAAGGTAAAAGGTGTAAAATATGAACAAAGTAATTTTAATGGGAAGATTAACTAGAGACCCAGAAGTAAGATATACTCAAACAAGTAATACACTTGTAGCTTCTTTTAGTTTAGCAGTTAATAGAAGATTTGTAAGACAAGGAGAAGAAAGACAAGCGGATTTCATAAATGTAGTAGCTTGGGGAAAACTTGGAGAATTTTGTAGTAAATATTACAAAAAAGGTCAACAAGTTGCAATAACAGGAAGAATACAAACTAGAACATGGGATGACGAACAAGGTCAAAAACATTATGTAACAGAAGTTGTTGCAGAAGAAGCATATTTTGCAGACAGCAAAAGAGAAGGAGACGCAGGTTCTAGTAGTTTTGATGCTACATTTGGTGCAATGCCAAATGCTGGTGGAAATTCAGACTTTGAGATATCTTCAGGAGACGATTTACCATTTTAGTATTGATGAAAAAATATGAGAAAGTATAAAATTAAAAGCAAAGGGGGTAAAGACAAATGGCAGACAATAAGAGAAATAAAAAGAATAATAGAAATAATAATTCTGATAGTGATTATAATCCAAAATTCAGAAAAATGAGAAAGAAAGTATGTCCTTTATGTGCAGATAAAGATTTAGTTTTAGATTACAAAAATGCTGAACAAATAAGAAAATTTGTTAATGATAAAGGAAAAATACTTCCAAGAAGAGCAACAGGTGCTTGTGCAAAGCATCAAAGAGATATAACATTAGCAGTAAAAAGAGCAAGACAAATAGCAGTATTACCATATACAGCTGAATAATTAAAATATGTAATATAATATTAAAAAAGTATAAGTGCTTAAATTAAATAAAATTCACTTATACTTTTTATTTTGTGCCAAAAAAAGAGGTTGAAAAACAGTACAAAAAATGGTATTATTGTATATGTATAAAAATAAAAAAAGGAAGAAATTTAATGAAAAAATATTTGAAATATATTATAGCTATAATAGTGATTGTATTAATTATTACAACACTTGTTATATTAAATATAAATAGAAATAGAGAAAAGAAGCAAGAAAGTAATACTACAAAAGTAGTTACATCATTTTACCCAATGTATATAATAGCAGAAAATTTAATAGATGGTGCAAACAATGTGGAACTTGAAAATATGGCTGACGTAAATGTTGGATGCTTGCATGACTATACATTAATGACAGAAGATATAAAAAAAGTGGAAGAAGCGGATATATTTATCTCAAATGGTTTGGGAATGGAAAGCTTTATTGATAAACTAATAGAGGCAAATTCTAATATGAAAGTCATAGACTCGAGCAAAGATATTGAAAATGCAATAAATTCTGAAGAAGAAACAAATCCACATATTTGGACAAGTATAGACAACTATATATTACAGGTGCAAACAATTGCAAGTGGACTAAAGGAATATAACCCAGAGAATAAAGATATCTATGAAGAAAATGAAAAAGCATATGTAGATGAATTAGAAAACTTAAAAAATAAGTTTGATGGAGAGCTAAATGATTTAGAAGGAAAGAAAGCGGTATGTCTAAATGAAGCTTTTGAATATATGGGTGAAGAACTAGGGGTAGAACTTCTAACTGTTGAAACAGACCATGAAGAAAGTACAATGTCTGCAGAAATGCTAAAGAATATAATAGATATAGTAAAAGAAGAAAATATAGACATTATTATTATAGATAAAAATGATAATAAGTCAAATGCTGAAACAATAGCAAATGAAACAGGTGCAAAAATATATGAACTAAATTCTGGTTTAACAGGCAATTTAGATAAAGATGCATATATTAAGCAAATGGAAGAAAATATAGATATATTAAAAAATACAAACTAATACATATTATGGAGGAGTGTATGGAGAAAGCTTGTGGATTGCACTGCACGAAAATAAATAATATTGGAGTTAAAATAGGAAAAGACGTAATATTAAAAAATGTAAATATACATATTCATTGTGGAGAATTAACAGTAATTATTGGAAGAAATGGTGCAGGGAAAAGTACTTTACTTAAGGCTATTTTAGGGGAAATAGAACACACGGGAAATATTGTATTTGTAGATAAAAAAGACGATATTACAAAAAAAATTAAAATAGGTTATGTACCACAAAGCATTAATGTAGAAAAGCATATGCCAACAACAGTATATGACTTATTTGCATCTTGTATAACTTATATACCAGTCTTTTTAAGAAAAGATAAAAAAATATACAATGAAATAAAAGAACACCTAAAAATATTTGGTGCAGACGAATTAATTGATAAAAGCATTGGAGATTTATCGGGTGGAGAACTACAAAGAGTACTTATAGCGATAGCAACAAAGCCAACACCGAACTTACTTATATTAGATGAACCAGTATCAGGAATAGATAGAAATGGGATAAAAGAATTCTATAGGATAATAAGTAAATTGAAAACAGAATATGACATGTCAATTATACTTGTGTCACATGATTTGGATTTGGCAAAGAAATATGCGGATAAAGTTATTCTGCTAGATAAAGAAGTAATAAAAGAAGGTACTCCAGAAGACGTATTTAAAAGTTTGGAATTTAAAAATAGGTTTGGAGAATTAGCTTAAGATATTAGACTAAATAAAATAATATGGAAGATAAATAAGTAAAGAATAAATTAATAAAAATAAATTAGGAACGAGGAAGAAATGGAAGTAATAGATAGTATATTAGAAATAATATTACCATTTGAATTTATAGATTATGAATTCATGAAAAATGCATTGCTAGCTATAATACTAATATCACCAATATTTGCAATACTAGGAACAATGATAGTAAACAACAAAATGGCATTTTTTTCAGATGCTTTAGGACATTCAGCACTAACAGGAATTGCAATCCGGAAGTTTACTTGGTATTAGTAATTTAAATATAGGAATGATAATATTTGCCATAGCCTTTGCACTTTTATTAAACTACGTAAAAAATAAAACAACATATAGCGCGGATACAATAATAAGTGTATTTTCATCAATTGCAATAGCAATAGGACTTGCAATACTTGCACAAACAGGGAACTTTAATAGCTACTCAAGCTATTTAGTTGGAGACATATTAAGCATTACAGACACAGAAATAATATATGTATTTTTAGTGGCAATTGTAGTATTAGTATTTTGGTACTTTACATTTAATAAACTACATTTAATAAGTATTAATAGCACACTAGCAAAAAGCAAAGGAGTAAAAACAAAGAAAATAGATAATATATTTGTAGTATTAATTGCAATAGTAGTAATGATTTCAATAAGATGGATAGGAATACTATTAATAAACTCATTATTAATCTTACCAGCAGCATCAAGTAGAAATATTGCAAAAAATATGAGATGGTATCATTTATATGCAGTAATATTTTCACTATTTTCAGGAATTGCTGGTTTAATACTATCATATTACTTTAACATACCAACAGGCCCAATGATAGTAATAATATCAGGCGCAATATACTTCATAACACTAGGAATAAAAGGGAAAATAAAAGGAAAATAATGGAACAAGTTTGTCGGCTTTAGGGACAGGTCTAAAAGCGACAAACTTGTCGGAAAAAGACCTGTCCCTAAAGCCGACAAAAGTCATAAGGGGGAAAGATTATGAAAAAGAAAAGAATTTTAACAGGTGATAGACCAACAGGAAGATTACATATAGGACATTATTTTGGTTCACTTAAAACTAGAGTCGAGATGCAAAATTCTGGTGAATATGACCCATATATTTTAATTGCAGATGTTCAAGCTTTAACAGATAATTTCAATAATCCAGAAAAAGTAAGGAAAAATGTAAGAGAAGTTATGCTTGACTATTTATCTGTAGGAATAGATCCAGAAAAAACAACTATATATATTCAATCTATGATTCCAGAGGTAGCTGAACTTACAGTATTTTATTCTAATTTAGTTACTATAGCAAGGCTTGAAAGAAATCCTACAGTAAAGACTGAAATTGCCCAGAAAAAAGAACTTTTTGGTGAAAGTGTTACCTATGGATTTTTAGGATATCCAGTAAGCCAAGCAGCTGATATAACTGCTTTTGAAGGAGAAATAGTACCTGTTGGAGAAGATCAACTTCCTTTAATTGAACAATGTAGAGAAATTGTAAGAAAGTTTAACAGCATATATGGAGAAGTTTTGGTAGAGCCAGAAGCGGCACTTTCTAGTACAAAGAGGATTAAAGGCTTAGATGGAAACGAGAAAATGGGAAAATCTTTAGGAAATGCTATTTATCTTTCTGATACACCAGAAGAAATAACTAAAAAGGTTATGAGTGCTGTTACTGATCCAAACAGAATTAGAAAAGATGATAAAGGTAACCCAGATATTTGTATGGTAGCATACTATCATAATTTATTTACAAATAAAGAAGACTGTAAAAAAGTATGTGAAGAATGTAGAGCAGGAAAAAGAGGTTGTGTTGCTTGTAAGAAAGAGCTTGCTAAAAACATAATAGACTTTTTAGAACCAATTAGAGAAAAAAGAAAATATTATGAAGAAAGACCAGAACTAGTGGATGAATTGTTAATAAAAGGCACTGAAAAAGCAAGAAAAACTGCAAAAGAAACTATGAAAAAAGTAAAAAAAGCAATGAGATTAGATTATTTTGAAAATATGTAAAAAAGAAGGAGAAAATAATGTTTACAGACTATGTAAAAATAATTGCAAAAGCTGGAAATGGTGGAAATGGTGCTATTTCTTTTAGAAGAGAAAAATATGTTGCAGCAGGTGGACCAGATGGTGGAGATGGCGGGAAAGGTGGCGACATATATTTTGAAGTTGACCCAGACGCAAACACTTTAATAGATTTCAGATATAATAAAAAGTTTAAAGCTGAAAATGGAAAAAGTGGCGAAGGTGCTCATAGATATGGAAAGAGTGGAGAAGATTTATATATAAAGGTTCCAATAGGAACAATAGTAAAAGATGCTAGCAATAATAGGATTTTAGCAGACCTTTCTCATCCAGGACAAAAAGAATTAATTTTAGCTGGAGGAAGAGGAGGAAAGGGAAACTCACACTTTGCTACTTCAACTAGACAGGCACCTAGATTTGCACAAGATGGAGAAAAAGGGGAAGAAAAAGAATTAATTTTAGAGTTAAAACTTTTAGCTGATGTAGGCTTAATAGGATTTCCTAATGTAGGAAAGTCTACATTCCTTTCAATGACAACTTCAGCAACTCCAAAAATTGCGGACTATCATTTTACAACACTAGAGCCAAATTTAGGTGTAGTAAAAACAGAATTTGGAGATAGTTTTGTAATTGCTGATATTCCTGGAATAATAGAAGGTGCAAGTGAAGGAACAGGGCTTGGATTACAGTTTTTAAGACATATAGAGAGAACAAGATTACTGCTTCATGTAATTGACGTATCAGGTTCAGAAGGAAGAAATCCTACAGAAGATTTTAATACTATTAATGAAGAGTTAAGAAAATATAGTGAGAAGTTAAGTAAAAGAAAGCAAATAATTGTTGCAAATAAAATAGATGCAATGCAAGATGAAAAACTATATAAAGAGCTTGAAAAAGTTGCTAAAGAAAAGAATTTAGAAATATTTAAAATATCTGCAGCAACGGGGGAAGGAATAAAAGAGTTATTAAAACATGTATCAGAAGTATTAAAAACATTACCAAAGGAAGACTTAATAGAAACAGAAAATGAAAAAATATATACTCTAGAAGAAAAAGATGATGAATATACTATAGAAAAAGAAGATGGAAAATTTGTAATTAAAGGTGAAGCTGTAGAAAGAATAATGAGGAGAGTAAACATTGCAGATAATGAGTCATTATATTATTTCCAAAAAAGTTTAGATAATTTAGGCGTAAATGAAAGATTAAAGAAAATGGGAATACAAGAAGGAGATATAGTAAAAATAGACGATTACGAGCTAGAGTGGGAAGAATAAAATAAAAAATATCAAAAATTTGTTTGACATTTTTTTGTTTGTATGATAGTATATTATAAAATTGAATTTGGAGGGATGTGTGGATGGCAAACACAAAGAAATCAAGAAACAGAGAATTAACTACAAGACAAAAACAAATTTTAAGATATATTACCAAACAAATTGAAAAAAATGGATATGCACCTTCTGTTAGAGAAATAGGTAAGGCAGTAGGATTAAGTTCTACAGCAACAGTTCATTCATATTTAAAACAATTAGAGGCAATGAAATATATTAAAAAAGAGAACCAAAAAGGTAGAACTCTAAGAATATTAAAGAAGGAAGATGACAGATATGATTCAGCAAGAGTTGGAAAAGAACCAAGCGAGCCAATGAAAGCTTTTTATAATAGAAAAGAAATGGTAGACGTTCCAATAGTAGGAAAGATTACTGCAGGTGCACCAATACTTGCTGTAGAAAATATAACAGATACAGTACCAGTACCAGTAGATTTTGCTGGAAATAGTCAATGCTTTATGTTATTAGTAAGTGGAGAAAGTATGATTGAAGCTGGAATACTAGATGGAGACCTTATACTAGTTAGAAGACAAAATGTAGCAGAAAATGGACAAATTATCGTAGCATTAATAGATGATGAGGCAACAGTAAAAACATTTTATAAAGAAAAAGACCATATAAGATTACAACCAGAAAACAGTACAATGGATCCAATAATAGTTCCAGATTGTCAAATTCTTGGAAAAGTAATAGGTGTATTTAGAAAAATGTAAATAATAGAGATAGAAAGGGATGAAATAAAATGAGTTATGATGATTTTTGGTTTATAGATACCAGAGTACAAACAAGAAACTTAAGAAGATGGCTCATTTGGTTTATATTATTATTTGCATTTGTAACAGTAGGAAGTGTGATAGCAATAAAATCAATGTATAAAGATATACCTGGAGAAGAGATACACGGTGGCAATCCAAGTATTACAATTAGTGAAGCAAAAGCAACTAATGTAAATGGATATGTAAAAGGAGAGGTAAAAAACGAAAGTGAAACTGAAATAGATGGTGGTTACTTATGTTTTTTACTATGTGATAAGAATAACGAAATAAGAGGAATTGAATACATAGAAGTAAATAGTTTAGCAGCAGGAGAAACAAAAACTTATGAACTAAAATTTAAAAGAGATAATATAACTAGATTTTACGTAATGATGGTAGAGGAAAAACTATAAAAAATTACTAAAAAATGTATAATATAACTACCTTTTAATATAATATAAATATTAAAGGTAGTTTTTTTCTATTTTCTAAAAAAGTATTTGCTATTTTGTAATAAATGTAATATAATTGTAACGAATTTGTAATAAATTTGAAATATAACCGAAACATGAGAAAGGAAAGATTTATTATGTTTAAGTGGGGACAAGACATAGGCATAGATTTAGGTACAGCAACTGTAATTGCATATGTAAAGGGAAAAGGAATAGTCTTAAGAGAGCCATCAGTTGTAGCAGTTGATAATAATACAGGAGAGGTTTTAGCTGTTGGAAAAGAAGCAAGAAGAATGTTAGGTAGAACTCCAGGTAATATTGTTGCTACAAGACCATTAAGGGATGGTGTAATTTCTAATTACACAGTTACAGAGAAAATGCTTAAGTATTTTATAAATAAAATATGTGGCAAGTTTGTATTTTCTCCACGAATAATGATTTGTATTCCATCACAAGTAACAGAAGTTGAGAAAAAGGCAGTTATTGATGCTGCTTCTCAAGCTGGTGCAAGAAAAGTATTTCTAATTGAGGAACCAATAGCCGCTGCAATAGGTGCAGGAATAGATATATCTAAACCATGTGGAAATATGGTAGTAGATATAGGAGGAGGCACAACAGATATAGCAGTTATATCTTTAGGTGGATCAGTAGTTAGTGAATCTTTAAAAGTTGCAGGAGATAAGTTTGATGAAGCAATAGTAAAATATATAAAGAAAAAACACAATGTAATGATAGGAGAGAGAACAGCAGAAGATTTAAAAATAAATATAGGCTGTGTATATCCAAAAATTCAAGATACAGAGATGGAGATTAGAGGTAGGGACTTAAGTACAGGTTTACCAAAAAATATAAATATTCATTCTAGTGAAATGCTAGAAGCTTTAATAGAACCAGCAATGATGATAGTTGATAGTGTACATTCTGTTCTAGAAAAAACACCTCCAGAACTTGCAGCAGATATAAGTGATAGAGGAATATATATGACAGGTGGTGGATGCTTGATAGATGGTTTAGATAAATTATTACAAGCAAAAACAGGAATAAATGTTATGATAGCGCAAGAAGCAATATCATGTGTAGCCTTAGGAACAGGAAAAGCATTAGATAATCTAGATACTTTAGATAGAGGAAAGAGATAAAAACATAAAGCAAGAGCGAGGATTAACCTCGCTCTTTTGAAGTTTGAAATAAAACTGTTCCTCCGCATTGCAGAGAATCTTTACAATTTGGAACAAAAGGATAGTTTTCTTCTCCCATGACAAGAGGATTTTTATCTTGCCTAGAAAGTTTGGGAGAATAGACAAAGAGAAGTGTAGCTACTTTTTGCTTGTTAACAATGATTAAGAAATACTGATTCTCTTGCTCAACTATCATACTGTGACTGCCTGCTGAATCTGCTGGGTACTTCTGAAATGATTCAGAAGTAATTCTTAAAGTCTGTGGCAATACGTCCTTAAATTCCATAATTGAACTCCTTTCTAATATTAAGGATATATGCATGATATCATAAAAATCTAAAAAAATCAACATTATGTATACTAAAATTAAATTGCTACAACTGGTCAAATATATCTTAAATACTTGCATATTTTGATAATAAATTATATAATTAATATAGTTTTTTGTATAAAGGTGAATTGGATGAATAAGACAAAGAGAAAAATTTTTGAAACCTCAATGAAGTTGTTTGCGGATAAAGGATATGATGCAACAAGTATAGAAGAAATAACGGCAACAGTAGGAGTTGCAAAAGGAACTCTATATTATCATTTTTCCAGTAAGGAAGAAATATTTAACTTCCTTGTAGATGAAGGTATGAAACTTCTAAAAAATAGTATTACTATAAAAACAGATAAAATGACTAATTCTTTAGATAAGATTAGAGCTATAGTTTTAATACAAATAAAAATACTATTTAAATATGAAAATTTTATAACTATAATATTAAGCCAAATATGGGGGAATGATGAAAGAAGCAAATTATGCAAAAAATATGTATTTGAATATATACACATGATAGAAGAAATAGTAAAAGTGGGAATACAAAAGAAGGAAATAGTAGAAAGGGATTCAGATATAATAGCTTCTGGAATATTTGGATTTACTTGTTCAAGTTATATATATAAAATGAGACACGATAAAGTAGATGTTCAAAAAATATTCGAAGAAATAGACAATTCTTTTCTAAAAAAGCTACGTGCTTAAAATATAATAAAAAATAGGAGTGAATATTGTATGAGAATACTAAAAGATTTTAAGGTTCCAGATTTTAAATTTCCAAAATTTCATATGAAGGAACTTTCAGAAATTGATGAAGTTAAAGTTGATTATGAAAAAGTAAAAAAAGCAGAGGAAAATCAAAAAAAGAGGAAAAATAAAAATTATGAAGGTACTTCTTTTACAACAGTAAAAGAAATATTTATCAATTCATCAAAAGAATATGCAGATAGAACATTTTTACTAGAAAAATTTAATCCAAAGGAAGCATGGACAGAAATTACATATAATCAATTTAAAAATGAAGTAATTGGACTTGGAACAGCCTTAACTAGAAAACTAAATTTAAAAGACACAAGAATAGTTATAATAGGAGAAAATACACACCACTGGTATGTATCATATATGACAATGCTTTGTGGCGCTGGAATTGCAGTTCCAGTAGATAAAGAACTACCAGAAAATGAAATAGAGAATGTTATAAAAAGAGCAAAAGCATCAGCAGTAATATTCTCAACCAAAAAAGCAGACGTTATTAAAAAAGTTTCAGAAAATTTACCAGAAGTAAAATATTTTATACAAATGAATTCTAACCAAGAAATTGATGGAAGATTTGTAGGATTAGATTATTTAATAGAAGAAGGTAAAGCATTAGTTAATGGTGGAGATAATAGCTTTATGAGTATTGAAATAGATCCAGATGAATTTAAAGTATTAATATTTACTTCAGGAACTACTTCAAAAGCTAAAGGTGTTATGCTTTGTAACAGAAACTTGGCACAAAATGTAAATGCAGCAACAGCTTACGTAAAACTTACACCAGATGATAGATTAATGTCAATATTACCATTACACCATACTTATGAATCATCAATAGGATTTTTATTACCTTTTGGAACAGGATGTTCTATAAGTGTATGCCAAGGATTAAAACATATCGTATCAGACCTACAAGAAACAAAGCCAACAGCAATATTAACAGTACCACTACTTGTTGAAAGCTTATATAGAAAAATAAATGCTAATATTAAAAAGAGTAAAAAAGATGGTTTAGTAAACTCAATGATTCATGTTACAAATGCTCTAAAAGTAGTTGGTGTTGATATAAAAAGAAAAGTATTTAACGAAATATATGAAAACTTAGGTGGTAGACTAAGAATAATAGTTTCTGCAGCAGCACCAATAGATGCAAAAATTGGTAAATGGGTAGAAGACATAGGAATACTTTTCTTACAAGGATATGGATTAACAGAAACAGCACCAATAGCTGCTTTAACACCAGATTTCGAAACAAAAGTTGGTTCGGCTGGTAAAGCTGTAGTAGGTGCAAAATTAAGAATAGATAATCCAAATGAAAATGGAGAAGGTGAGGTTTTAATTTGTAGTAAAACATTAATGCTTGGATATTATGAGGACGAAGAGGCTACAAATGAAGCAATCTTTGAAGAAAATGGGGAAAGATGGTTCCGTTCAGGAGATATTGGTTATATGGATAATGATGGTTTCTTATACATAACAGGTAGAAGTAAAAACGTTATAGTAACACAAAACGGAAAAAACATATATCCTGAAGAAATAGAGCTAATGCTTTCTAAACATACAGAAATAAAAGAATGCATGGTTTATGGTAAAGAAGTAGAAGGCGAAAAAGAATTAATTATTACTGCTAAAGTTATTCCGAATTATGAAGTAATAGAAGAAAAATATGGAAAAGATTTACCGGAAGATGAAATATATAAAATAATTTGGAATAAAATTAAAGAAGTAAATAAAGAATTAACTTCATATAAGGCTATTAAAAAATTAGAAATAAAACATGATGAATTTGTAAAAACAACTACAATGAAAATAAAAAGATTTGAAGAAATAAAAAAAGATAAATAGAAAATAAAGCAAATTCAAAAATCCGTAAGAAAAAAGACAAATTATTACAAAAAAATACTTGACTTAGGGAAAAACTTGTAATAAAATGTTACCAGAAAAGTTAAAACAAATCCTATAAAGTACAAAAATACTTACGGAAATAAGCATTACATAGGATAAAGGAGGTTAGGTTTACAATGTCTAGATCTGGCATAGTAAACGTGAGAATGGTAATCACGGAAGAAAAGATTTTATCAAATATTGATAAAGTACAAAAATTAATAAATCCAAATAGTAAAAAGCAAATCATCCAATTAGAAGATGA
>CALXVB010000006.1 GCA_944391855.1 uncultured Clostridia bacterium
TCTATATATCCTAATTTTACCATTGATTCATCTGTTACTATAAATGCTCTTGTTATATCTGGCATTTTTTCTAAATATCCTATTGAACCTGCTTCAAAATATATTTTTTCTGGAATTTTAAACCATTGCATATTAACTCTCCTCTCTGCAACTCTTTTTATATTAATTAAGTTTACACTTGATACATTTGCTGTTGTTGAATTTCCTCCAAATGTACCACAACCTAGTGTAAGTGATGGCATATTTGTATTATATATATCACCAATCGCACCATGAGTTGATGGAGAATTTACAATAATTCTTCCTACTTTTACTTTTTCTGAAAATTTAAGAATTGTTTCTTTATCTTCTGAATGAATTACTGCTGAATGTCCAAGTCCTCCAAATTCAATTAGTTTTTCTGCTAACTCTATTCCTTCATCTGCATTTTCTACTACATAATATGCAAGAACTGGACTTAACTTTTCTTTAGAAAATGGATATTCTATTCCAACACCATTTTCTTTTAGTACTAATACTTTGGTATCTTTTGGAACTTCTATTCCAGCGGTCTCTGCTATTTTATATGGACTTTGTCCAACTATTGCAGAATTTAAAGCACCATCTTTTTCTTTTATAAACATGGTATCTCTTAATTTGTTTGTCTCGTCTTCTGATAGAAAATAACAACCTGCTTCTTTCATTAATTTTTCAAATTCATCTTTTATTTCTCTATCCACTATAACTGATTGTTCTGAAGCACATATCATACCATTATCAAATGATTTTGACATTACTAAATCATTTACTGAAGTTCTTAATTTTGCTGTTTTATCTATATAGCATGGTACATTTCCAGGTCCAACACCTAAAGCTGGTTTACCACATGAATATGCAGCTTTAACCATACCAGTTCCACCAGTTGCCAAAATTAAATTTATATCTGGATGATGCATAAGCATATTTGTAGCTGTTACTGATGGTTCTTCTATCCATAAAATACAATTTTCTGGTGCACCTGCTGCTACTGCAGCATCTCTTAATATGCTTGCTGCTGCCACACTACATTTTTGTGCAGATGGGTGGAATCCAAATACAATAACATTTCTAGTTTTTGCTGCTATTATTGACTTAAACATTGTTGTTGAAGTTGGGTTTGTAACTGGTGTAACTCCTGCAATTATTCCTATAGGTTCTGCTATTTCTACATATCCTTCTTCCTCATTTTCTGATATTACTCCAACTGTTTTATCATATTTAATACTATGATAAATATATTCTGTCGCAAACATGTTCTTTGTTATTTTGTCTTCATAAATTCCTCTTCCAGTTTCTTCTACAGCCATTTTAGCAAGTTCCATGTGATGCTCTAATCCTGCCATGGACATAGCTTTTACTATTCTATCTACGTCCGCTTGAGTTAATTTCATATATTCTTCAGATGCTTTTTTTGCCTTTTTCATTAAGTCATCTATCATATTTTTTATTCTTAATTGTTCTTCTTCACTAACTTCCTTACTCATATGTTCCTCCTTATATATTTTTTAAGCATTAATATTCATTAATACTTCAAAGATATCATATATAATTAGCCTCTTATTGTCAAGTAATTATAACGGCGTTTTGCTATATTTTTATAGTATTTTATTGTGCTTTTATACCATTTTTTACAGAATTGGAAAAACAAATACTATATTTTAGTATATAATCTTGTTATTTTTTTCATATTCTTCAAATAAATCTATACATTTTTCTCTATCAATTTGTTCTAATTTAATTAAATCTTTATTTTTTCCTTCCAAGTAATCATAAATAATGTCATCTCTAAAACCAATTTTCCCTGCATCTTCTCTTGTACATGCATAATATACTTCTTTAATATTTGCCCAGATAATTGCAGATAGGCACATTGGACAAGGCTCGCATGAAGTGTATAGAGTGCATCCTGATAAGTCATAAGTTTCTAATTTCTTACATGCCTCTCTTATAACTGTAACTTCTGCATGTGCAGTAGGGTCATTATTTGCAAGTACCATATTATTTCCTTTTGCAATAATATTTCCTGCTTTATCTACAATTACAGCACCAAATGGTCCTCCTTCATTATGACTTACTCCATGCTGTGCACATTCTTTTGCCATTTTCATAAATTTATCCATAGTTTATTCCTCCTTAAAGTTAATATATATATTTATACATTATATATGAATAAATACTATAATTTATGTTTTTTGTCAAATGTTTAGTTATAATAGAATTTATAGGATATATGTATTTGCAGTATTACAAATAACACTATTAATAATTGTCAGCATTTATTAATAGTGTTTTTTATTTTTTTCTTTAAAAAAAGTTTCCCAAACTATAGTAATTTTAGCCATTTTGTGATATATTTAGTAAATAGTTTAAATTTGCAAAGAGAGGATTGATACTATGTCATATAATTTTACCGAAATAGAAAAAAAGTGGCAGGAATATTGGGAGAAAAACGAGACTTTTAAAACTGACGTATGGGATTTTTCTAAGCCTAAATACTATGCACTAGATATGTTTCCATATCCATCTGGACAAGGACTTCATGTAGGTCATCCAGAAGGATATACCGCAACAGATATCATGTCTAGAATGAGAAGAATGCAAGGATATAATGTGCTTCATCCTATGGGCTGGGATGCATTTGGTCTTCCTGCAGAGCAATATGCAATAAAAACTGGTAATCACCCAGCTGGATTTACCAAAAGAAATATAGAGACATTTAAAAAACAATTAAAAATGCTTGGTCTTTCTTTTGATTGGAGTAAAGAAATATCTACATGTGATCCAAGCTATTATAAATGGACACAATGGATTTTTAAACAACTATATAATGATGGACTAGCTAAACTTATAGAAATGCCTGTAAATTGGTGTGAAGGATTAGGTTGTGTACTTTCAAATGATGAAGTTATAAATGGGAAAAGTGAAAGAGGTGGATTTCCTGTTGTTCGTAAAAATATGAAACAATGGGTAATGGATATTCCAAAATATGCAGAAACTCTTTTAAGCGGATTAGATGAAGTAGATTGGCCAGAATCTACAAAGGAGATTCAACGTAATTGGATTGGTAAATCTGTTGGTGCAGAGGTTACTTTTAAAGTTGCTGGTAGCGACAAGTCATTTACTGTATTTACCACAAGAGCAGATACTTTATTTGGTGCAACATATTGTGTACTTTCACCAGAACATGAATTAGTAGATGAAATAACTTCAGAAGATTGTAGAAAAGCTGTAGAAGAATACAAAAAAGCTGCTGCTGCAAAATCAGATTTAGAAAGAACTGAATTAAATAAAGAAAAGACAGGTTGCTTTATTGGCAGCTATGCTATAAATCCTGTAAATGGAAAGGAAATTCCAATTTGGATTTCTGATTATGTTTTAGCTACCTATGGAACTGGTGCAATTATGGCTGTTCCTGCACATGATGAGAGAGATTATGAATTTGCTAGAAAGTTTGGTATAGAAATAATTCCTGTACTAGAAGGAGGAGACATTTCTAAAGAAGCATTTGTAGGTGATGGAGTTCATATCAATTCAGACTTTTTAAATGGTCTTGGTAAAGAAGAAGCAATAGATAAAATGATTGCATGGCTAGAAGAAAATGGTATAGGAACTAAAAAAGTAAATTACAAATTGCGTGAATGGATATTTGCAAGACAACGTTATTGGGGAGAACCAATTCCTATTGTATTTACAGAAGGAAATGAAATTCATGTGCTAGCTGATGAAGATTTACCTCTAGTTTTACCAGAACTTGAAGATTATGCACCATCAAAAACAGGTGCCTCTCCACTAGATAAAGCAACAGATTGGGTTAATACTACATTTGAAGGAAAACCTGCTAAAAGAGAGACTAGTACAATGCCAGGTAGTGCCGGTTCTAGTTGGTATTTCTTAAGATATATAGACCCTAACAATGAAAATGAAATAGCAGACCCAAAATTACTTAAACACTGGATGCCAGTTGATTTATATGTAGGTGGACCAGAACATGCAGTAGGACATTTGTTATACTCGAGATTTTGGAATAACTATTTGTATAACAAAGGAATTGTTCCGGTAAAAGAACCATTTGCTAAATTACGTCATCAAGGTATGATACTTGGTTCAAATGGTGAAAAAATGAGTAAATCAAAGGGCAATGTAATAAATCCAGATGATATGGTTAAAGAATATGGTGCAGATTCTTTAAGAGTATATGAAATGTTTATGGGACCTATAGACGCTGCAAAGCCTTGGGATCCAAATGGTATTGATGGTTCTAAGAAATTCTTAGATAGAGTATGGAGACTATTTGTTGAAACAGATAAAGTACAAGAAAAAGAGAATACAAACTTAGATAAAGTATATAACTATACTGTTAAAAAAGTTACAAACGACTATGAAAATATGTTCTTTAACACAGCAATATCTCAAATGATGATTTTTGTAAATAGTGCTACAAAAGAAGATATTCTTCCTAAAGAATATGCTGAAGGATTTGTAAAATTACTAAGCCCCGTAGCACCACATATTGCAGAAGAATTGTGGAATAGGCTTGGGCACAATGATACTATCACCTATGAAGCTTGGCCTACATATGATGAATCTAAATTAGTAGATGAAAGTATCGAAATTCCTGTTCAAGTTAATGGTAAAGTTAGGGCAACTGTCCAAATAGCTGTGGACTCGGCCGAAGAAGAAGTGAAAAATATTGTACATGCAAATCAAAATGTACAAGCTCAATTAGAAGGAAAAACAATAGTAAAAGAAATATATGTTAAAAATAAAATATATAATATTGTTGTGAAATAAAATGAATTGATAAAAGCAATTAAGTTCATTCTTAATTGCTTTTATTTTTTATTCTTTATTTTCTTTATCATTTTCACTATTTATGTTTTCTTCTTTATTTTCCTTCTTACTACTGTAAATTACTGCCCATACTATAACTCCAACTACTACAGCAATTACAAGTATTATTGGTATTATTATAGATGCCATTGTTCCTAGAATTCCAGTAATTCGACTAGACACTGACGTTATAGGTTCTACATTTTCAATATCACTTGGTTCTAATAATGATGAAATATCAGTTGATCCTAAAACTGTTGTACTTAATAATATAAGTAAGCCTAATATTATTATCCCTATCTTCATTAATTTGTTTTTCATTTATCTTTCCCCCTTTTTTATCATTTATTATGATATTAACACGATATCTGTTCCAAGTCAATTTATGTAATATTTTTGTAACAAAAAAGTCATATTCTTGTAATATTACTTTTCTTATTTTGTAGTATAATGTTGATATATGAATTACTAAGGAGAAATACGTATATGAGTATAGAATCAGATTTAAAAAAGGATGGTATAACTGTAGTAGGTAAGCTAGATACATTAAGTATAAATACTATATCTAGAGATATAGCTGAAAAATTATGTAAAACTTTTCCTAATCAAAACTTTATATTTCAAAATCTATTTATAGTATTATCTAGAATACCTATGTATATAGCTGATATTCCTGAAGGATTTGCAGAGGCAACATATTTTTATAAAAATTCTTCTATGTATTTTAAACAAGGTCTTAAATTAGATGAATTAGAGAAATTTGCTGTACATGAATTTATTCATTACTTGCAAGAAATAAAAGATAAAAAAGGAAATTTAGTAAGACTTGGCTTATGCGACTTTGGAGATTTAAAAATATGTGGTATGGCATTAAATGAAGGTGCTGTACAATATATGGCTTCAAAAGCTATAAATTCTGAAGAAGAAATCGTAAAATACTATGGAATATCACTTCCAACAAATAGTCCATCATATTATCCAATTTTATGCAATTTAATTGCTCAAATGGCATATATAACTGGAGAAGAAGCTTTATATGATAGCACTTTCTATGGTTCAACCTTATTCAAAGATAAATTTGCTAATTTATGTGGGGTAAATAGCCTTCTAAAAGTAGAAAGTAATATGGACAAAATAATGGAAGCTGAAGAAAAGGCAATTAAATTCAATAACAAATTAATGAGCGATAAATGTGAAGGCATGAAAGCTCAAAAAGTAGCTAAAAAAATTGAAGAATGTAAGAGTAAAATATATAATCTATATTTTGAAACACAAAAACTAATATTCACTTCATACTTTAATAATCAATTTAATAAAATACTTACAACAGCAGATATTGATGAGTACAGATTACGATTATATAATTATAAGAATTATATTGGAATTTCTGAAAATTATTCTGAATTTAATGAATTTTATATAAATAAAATGATGGATTTAGATAATAAATATGAAAGTATTGTAAATAACACAAGTTTAACTGTTGTAAACGATTCTAAAATATCTAAATTCTTTAGAAAAATTAAATCAATTTTATCTACAACTGTCGAACTAAGCAAATAAAAAGTGGAACGAGGGGACACACACTTCGTTCCATTTCTTATTTATTAAGAGGACAAATATATAATAGATTATGATAATCATTATATATCTGTCCCTTTGTTTCATTTCTGGAACGAAGTGTGTGTCCCCTCGTTCCAAATGGCTTCTGCTACGTCTCTTCCTGCTCTAGCAGCCCATGCTACTGTTCCCTTATCTCCTACCAAATCTCCTCCTGCATATATTTTTTCTTTTGAAGTTCTATGGTTTTCGTCTACATTTATATATCCCCATTTATTTAACTCTAAACCTAATGAGTTAATTACTTCTTTTTCTGGACCCCCACCTACTGCCATTACCACATAGTCCATCTCTAATTCATAATTACTATTTTCTATGTTTACTGGTACTTCTCTTGTTTCTCCTTCTTTCTTCACTAGCTGTGTTTTTATACATTCTACTTTTTCCACTTTATTTTTTCCTAGTATTTTAACTATATTATTTTGAAATAAAAATTCTATTCCTTCTTGTTTTGCTTCTTCTATTTCTTTTGTTTCTGCTGGCATTTGTTTTTCTGCCCTTCTATATATTACAAAAACCTTATCTGCACCTAACCTTTTTATTGTTCTAGCACAGTCCATTGCTACATTTCCGCCACCTATTACTGCAACTTTTTTTCCTATATATGATGGATGATTTCCTTTTTCTAACAAATAATTTCCTCCAAATACGCCATCTAAATCCTCACCTTCTATATTCATTCTAGATGGTATATTTGCACCAAAACTTAAAAATATTGAATCATATTTATTTTCTAAATCTGCTAATTCTAGATTTTTCCCTAGCTCTTGTCCATATTCTACAGTAATATCTAGTATTCCTTCATTTAAAATTGATTTTATTGCTTCTTTTAATACTTTCCTAGCTAATCTAAATTCTGGTATTCCATGTGCTAATATTCCACCTAATTCATTATATTTTTCATATATAACTACTTGTGCACCTTTTCTTGCTAAGAAGCTTGCACAAGTGAGTCCTGCTGGGCCTCCACCAACTACAGCTATCTTTTTTCCTTCTAATTCATTCGTTTTTTCTATTTCTTTATACCATTCATTTTTTATGGCTTCATCAAAAACATATGCTTCTATCTTGCCTATATTTACTGGCTCTCCTTTTATTCCTCTTACACAACTTCCCTCACATTGCTTCATATGAGGGCATATTCTTCCGCATACACTACCTAAAACTGTAGTTTTTGATAGTATTTTATATGCTTCTTTTATATTACCTTCCTTTATTTGTTTTATGAAAGCTGGTATATCATTATTTAGTGGGCAACCTTTATTACTACATGGTTTTACTGGGCAGTTTAAACAATACTCTGTATATTTTTGTATTTCTTCGTTCATCATATTTTACCTCTACTTTTTATCCATTAACTATTTCAAAATTAAAGTTATATAAATAATCTAAATAATAATTATTTATATAACTAAAATTTATCTGAATATTATTATACAATATAAGTCTACTATCCTGTCAATGTATCTGACTGCTTATTCTTTATTTTCTTTTATATTATTTTTGCTATTTCTATTATTTTCTTCATACATAAAATAATATAGCAATCCTACTGTTTCACTTGAAGTTTGAATTTCTCCATCTTCTAACATTTTTCTAACTTCTTCTACTGGTATTTTTAATACTTTAATATCTTCTGTTTCATCTAAATGTCTTTGGGTCTTTACTAAATCTGTTGCTAAGAATATAATTGTTTGTTCATTTGAATATCCAATAGCAGGATATACTTCTCTTAATTTTTTTAATTTTCCTGCTCTATATCCTGTTTCTTCTTCTAATTCTCTTATTGCACCATCTTCTGGCTTTTCTCCTTCTTCTATCATTCCTGCCGGAAATGCTAGTACATTTTTTCCTATTGGAGTACGTGGTTCTTTTATCATTATAAATTCATTATTGTCTGTCATTGGCATTATTATTGCTGCATGCCCTGCTAAAACATGTTCTCTATATATTATTTGGTTTGTGCGTGGGTTTTTGTAATGTAATTCTTCTACTACAATTCTTTTTCCTCTATATGCTGTTTTTTCGTCTAACAATTTGTAATCTATATCATCAAAGTACTTGTTACTCAAAAGACTTCATCTCCTAAACCTTTATTTCTTCATATTTTCTTACAACTTCTTTTAAGTCTTTCCAAAATTCTATTTTTTTGTTTTCATCTCTTAAAAGTGCTGCAGGATGCCATGTAGGCATATATAATATTCCTTTTTTTTCTATCCATTTTCCTCTGCATACTGTAATCCCATATTCTTTACCACATATATTCTTTAAAGCTGTACTGCCTAATAGAACAATTATTTTAGGTTTTACTAATATTACTTGATTTCTTAAATAATTTAAACAAGCTTCTGCTTCATCATCTTCTGGAACTCTATTGCTAGGTGGTCTACATTTTACTATATTTGCTATATATACTTTTTCTCTTTCTATTCCTAAACCTTCAAATGCTTTATTCATTAATTGACCTGCTTTTCCAACAAAAGGTATTCCTTGCTTATCCTCGTCTCCTCCAGGGCCTTCTCCTACCAGCATAATATCTGCATCTTTCTTTCCTGTTCCAAAAACTATATTAAGTCTTGTTTTACATAGTTTACATTTATTACAATTTTCTATTGACTCCTCTAATTCTTCCCAATTATTGTACATTTTAAATTCCATTCCTTTCTCGCTTCGCTCAAAGGCACACATAGGTATGAAAGCCTTGAGCTTAAAGCTTTTTCGTTATATAATATACCTTAAGGGAATATATACTACAAAGCACGGGGAGGTGAGTTGCAGACTTCTGCAACTTTCAGATCAAATCAGTATTTTAAACAGTGCAAGTGCAGTTGTTTCAAGCACACATAAGTAGTCCCTTGAGGCTGTAAACTAATCATTGACTGATAAGTTCTTTATAGTGTTAATTGCACAGTCCCTATATTCCCTAAAAATCTATATAAAGGAGTTTTTATTATGGAAGTTATCTATTCTAAATCTTGTGGTGTTGACGTGCATAAATCATTTATTGTAGCAGTTATTTGTGACTCTACTTCCGTCAAACCTCAATATCTTCGCAAACGTTTTTCTACCTTTAATAATTCTTTAATTGAATTTAGAAATTGGTTATTAGCTAACGATTGTCAGAATGTATGCATGGAATCTACTGGAAAGTATTATGTTCCTGTATACAATGCATTAGAAGGTCATATTTCTAATGTCGTCGTTGCTAATCCTAAATGGGTTAGATGTATTAAAGGCGAAAAAGATGATAACAAAGATGCCAAATGGATTGCTGATCTTTTTAAACTTGGAATAGTACGTAGCAGTTTTATTCCAAATAAAGATATTAGAATCCTTAGAGAACTTACCAGATATCTTTACAAATTAACCAATATGCGTACCTCAGAAAAGAACAGATTTACAAATGCTCTTACTGTTGGTAATTGCAAATTAGATATGGTTTTCTCTGATATTTTTGGTAAAACATCTTCTGCTATCATCAATACTATTTTATCACAAAATGAGTATAATGAGGAAGATATTTTAAAAAATATTCATAAAAATTGTAAATCATCTAATGAAGATATACTTAATTCTGTAACTGGCATATCTTGGGAAGATAGTCAAAAACAACGTATGAATATCATTCAAGAACATATTAATTATTTAGATAAATCAATTAAAACTGTAAGAGAAATAATTGATTCTATTACTGCACCTTATGAAAGTGCTATTAATCTCTTATGCTCTATTCCTGGTATTGACCGTAAATCCGCAATAACAATCATTTCTGAAATTGGTACTGATATGAGTCAATTTTCTTCACACTATCGTTTAGCTTCTTGGGCTGGTCTTGCACCTGGTTGTAACGAATCTGCTGGTAAAAAGAAATCTGTTAAAATTTCTAGAGCCGGTGTTTATCTTAAACCTGCACTTGTGGAAGTTGCTCATTGTGCTGTAAAGGATAAAAATAATCCTTACTATGCCAATAAATTCAATGTACTTTCTAAGCGTAGAGGTAAGAAACGTGCTTATATTGCTATTGCTAGAAAAATATTGGTTGCTATTTATCATATGCTTTCAACTGGTGAATTTTTTAATCCTTCTGATGCTTCTAAAGTTGAAACTACTGATAAAGATAAAATTAAATTTACTAAAAATAATTTTATGCAATCTACAAAACAACTATTGTCTCTTGGTTTAACAGTTGATGAATTACAAACATTTATTACATCTAAAATATCAGATTTAACTCCCGTCATATAATTGACTTTTTGGGGGTAAGGGGGAACTATACCCTTTTTCTATTATTTTGGTTTCATTTTTATAATTATTTCTTTCAAACTATTTAACCTTCCTTTAGTCCAAAACAAAATTGTCATTTTATTTCATAAAATTTTCTGTAATTTCTATTTTTACCTTTTTTGAAGTATCTATTTTTGCCTTTCCTCCAACTGGTATAACTGTTTTTCTTTCTGTATGTCCAAAGTTATTTGATTTTATTATTGGAAATGTGTATTTGCCTTCTAATACGTCTAATAATATTTTTTCCAGAGCTACACTTCCATCATAATTTCCTACCCAAATTCCTTTTATTTTATCAAATACTCCATTTTGCTTCATGTTATATAAATAATTCGATACAAGCTCTGGTGGTGTTTCTAGACAAAATTCTTCTATAAAAAGTATTTTATCTGTAAAATTAATAGCGTATTTTCCTGCAGACATTTCATTTACTAAACTTAAATTTCCGCCTACTAGTATTCCTTCTGCTATTCCTTCTTTTATAGTTATATATTCGTCATCATCTTTTCCAAGACTCATATCACCATTTATAAATCTCTTTACAACTTCTTCATACGCATATGGTGTAGCCCAAGAAGTTAGCGCCTTAAATGTTGGTCCATTAAATGTTATTACACCTGTTTTAGCATATATCATATTTTCAAGTGAAGTACTGTCACTAAACCCACATAAAGGTTTTGGATTGTTTTTTATTACTTCATAATCTAAATATTCAAATACTGTATTAGAGTTAAAACCTCCACTTACACAAAATATTAGTTTTACCTCTTTATCAGCAAACATTTCATTTATATCTTCTGCTTTTTCTTTTGGCGTTGCACCATATCCTAATGTATTTTTAAAAGCATTTTTAGCAAATTTTACTTTTAATCCTGTACTTTCCATTAATAATACTGAATTATTTATGGTTTCTAAATCATCTTCATCTATTTTTGATGAAGGTGCTATTACTCCTACCGTATCTCCTTTTTTTATTTTTGTAAACATATATCTTCCTTTCATAAAATGCATATTTGTTTCTATTACTATATACTATCATTATTTTAATTTATTATCAAGCTAAATAGGATCTTAAAATCTTTTCATAATTGCTAACTTAAATTATACCATTCCAATAAATGCACCATTTCTTCCAGATAATTCTTTATCTGTTCTATATGAATGAAATAAATCGGAATTGCATACAGTGCAGATACCACTATCTATAATGTTTTCTTCTTTTAGTCCTACCTCCATTAAAATAATCTTATTAATTAATGTTGTATCAATATTGTATTTTTGTATGCCATTTACTATTCTTCCTGTTTCTATAATTTCGTTTATTCTTCCTGTATATTCAAACTCTTTTTTAAACATATTTGCCACTTCTTCTTCAACTTCAAAATGGCATTTTCTTATACATGGAGAAATAGAGCAAATTATATTCTCTGGTTTACACTCATATATTCTTATCATTTTCTCTACTGCTTTTTTTCCTATTTTTTGAAGTGTACCTCTCCACCCAGAATGTACGTCTCCTATTATTTTATTTTCGTAATCATAGAATAATAGTGAAGTACAATCTGCAGAAGTAGTGCATAAAAATATATCTTTTTTATTTGTAATTAATCCATCTACTTCTTCAAATTGTTCATCTATATTATTTATTACCTCAACTCTATCAGTATGTGTTTGATGGGGTTTTACAATGTTTTTATAATTAATTCCAAGTGCATTTCCTACCTTTTGATAACTTTCTGTTATCACAGACTTGTCATTATTTTTTACTTGTATATTAATATTATTTTTTCTTAATGTGTAGCAATGTTTAATATTAGGAAACTCTAGTAATTTTTTAAATTGTATAAATTCAGTTCCATTTATATTTTGATGCAATATAATATCATTGGTTAAGTTTCTCATGTTTAACCCAATTCCTTTCTTTATTTACAAATTACATTTAACCTTCTTGCTCTTCTTTTATTTGCTCTAAAATATATTCTTTTTCTTCATTGCCTATGTAATTATATTCTTTTTTACAAATTCCTGAATTAAAGTTACAAATAGATTTATATTTACAATACTCGCATGGTGTTTTTCCTTGTTTTATTTTATAATATGGCTTTACACTAATATTTCCTGTTAGTATTTCTTCAGAAATTTGCTTTAATATTTTGTTCATATATTTTTGTAGATTTTCGAACCCGCTTTTGGTAATCGCATTTGATTTTTTAGATAAATTTCCTTCTTTATCAATATATGCAGGAATTATATTAGAGCTTCCACTATCTAATGTTTTATCCATCTTTTTTACTATATCTACATTTGCTAAAATTAATCCCTTCATTTTAAATTGTTTTCTAATTTCTTCTTCTAACTTTTCTGCATCTACATTTTTATTTTCTTTAATTACCGGATCTATTAAATTAAAATATAGTACACCTGCTGGCATTACGTCTTCTATATTACATACAGCATCTAAATATGTTAAAAGTTGTAATTGAAGTCCTGCTATCACTTCATTTAAATTAATATCTTTAGCAGATGATTTATAGTCTATTATTCTTATATAATTTCCGTCTTCTGTTTTAGCAATATCTATTCTATCTATTTTACCTGTAATTTCTACTTTCTTTCCATTATCTAACTTAACTTGTATTGCTGGATATTCTTTCCCATTTTTGAATTCCATTTCATGTCCCATTACCTCAAAATCACTATATTTTAAACTATATACAATATATTTTATTGATTTTTTTACTACTGCTTTTAACCTGTTTGAAAGTACTCTATATTTTGGTATTCCTGTAAAGATATAATTCTTTTTTAATTCCAATTTTTCTTCTATAATCTCATCTATTATTTTTTCTTCTTCTGCTTCATCAATTGTTTTTACACTAATATTTCTTTCTTGTAATTTATCAAAAAAGCTATCTATGATATCGTGCATAAATGTTCCTGTATCTATAGCTTGCAACTTAAATTCTTGTCTTTCTGATAAATTTAATCCATATTTTAAATAATATGAAAATGGACATGCTTTATATTGTTCTAATCTTGATATACTAGTTTTTAAAGTATTGCCATATAACTTTTCTAGAGTATCATTTTTTATTTTATCAGTATTTATGCTATAGTTTAAAGCTTTTATACTACTTTCTAATTTTTCCTTCCATTCTGGTTTAGACATGTAGTAGTTATATAGTTCAAACCATTTTTCGTCTATTTCTTCTCCATCTCTAAATGCTTCTAAATTTTTTAACAATTCTTCAAATGTGTTTAACTCTGTTACAATTTCACTTTGACTTGATATAATATCGCTCTCTTCTTTTATATTAGTAAATATTTTCTTTACTCTATTTATTAATATTGATGGTCTCAATCCTCTTCCTTCTAAATCAGAAGATATATATGATAAAAACACTTTTTCTTCTGCTGTTGAAAATGCTTTATATATATTAAAATTATCATCATAAAGCTTTTCTATTGTTCCTTTTGCAAGTTCTGTACCTAGTTTTTTTAATTCCTCTCTATCTTTGTCATTAAAATATCCTTCGTCTTTATTATTACTTGGAAATACTCCATCATTTAATCCTATTATAAATACAGCTTTTGTTTTATGACTTCTTGACCTATCCACATCTCCTACAATTACTTGGTCTTGTGTTGTTGGAATTTTTCCCAAGCTACTATTACCTAAACCTATTTTTAAGATTTCCGCATATTTTTCAAAACTTACTTTCTCGTCTCCAAATATTAAAGCAATCTCATCTAAAAGTTCTATTATCTTTTTATAACTTGTTTCATATTCGTTTGCTTTTTCTAATTCTCCCAATTCTTCTAACTTTTTTATTTCATTGCTTAGCTTTATGTTTATTTCGTTCTCTATTAAAAATTCATATAACTTTTGTGTGATATTTTTATAGTTCTTTGTATTAGATATTCCTTCTTTTAATTGTAATAATGGCTTTATTACCTTTTCACGTATATGTAATATTTTTGTTTGTTCTTCTTCTGTCTCGTTATAGAAGGTAAGTTCTTTTGCATACCATTTATTGCCCTTTATTCCCCATCTTAAAGCATAATTTTCTAATATATATATGTCATTTTCATCAATACCACTAACCAATCCAGATTTTATATATTCAATAACACTTTCTTCTGACCAATTTTTAGCAAATATATTTAAAATAGATAATATATATTTTACTAACATATTTTGACTAAAATCTTTCTTTTTATCGATAAACACAAGAATATTGTATTTTGCAAATATAATCTTGCATAAATTTGAATATTCCTCTAAATTTTTGGTAATAACTGAAATCTCATTATATCTATAGTTTTCATCTCGTGCAAGTTTTACTATATTTTGAGCTATATGCTCTATTTCTGAATACTGATTTTTTGCTAAAAATAGCTTTATATAATTTACTTCTCCATTATATTTTGTATATGGAAAAGCATATATATTTTCTTCTAAATGCTTTAATTCATTATTCTTAAATCTATAGCAATTACCTAATTCTACTGGTTTTTCTATTTTTACATTCTCACTTCTTGCAATAAAATATAGTTTATCTATTGTCGTCTTGTTACTATAAAATATATCTGTATCTTGATTTTGGTTTACATTAATATCGTCTGTACAAATAGTAATATTTACTTCATTTGCTTTTAATAGTAACCTTTTTATTATTTCATATTCTTGGTATGTAAATCCAACAAATTCATCTATGTAGATATCTACATTATCAAAGTCTTTAACTAAATCAATTCTATCTACTAACATGCTCAAATTGTCGTTTTCATCTATATATTTTTGCTCTATCTCATCTGCGTAATCTTTATATACAAGTAACATGTCTTGTAATTTAGATTTTAAATATTTATTTTCTAAATTTTCTATGGTTTGTTTTAAGTTTTCTACTGTAATTCCATGTTTTTTAAATTCTGTTATCTGAGTCTCTATCAAATCCACATTTTCTAGCGACTTTCCTATAAAATTTAGCTTATTTTTTTCTTTAGAAAGAATATTATATATTAACATTGATTTGCCAGTTTGAGACAAATTTTTAAGATTACTATTACCAGTTTCTTTTATTACTCTATATGCCATACGATTAAATGTTAATACTTCTGCTAATACTACAGAATTTGTGTCTATAGAATCTAATAGCTTTTTTTCTGCAGTAAATGAAAATTGTTCAGGAGTTATTATATATATCTTTCTATTCCCCATTTTAATTTTCTCTGCTATTTCATTAAAAATATATGTACTTTTACCTGTTCCCGACTTTCCATATATAATTTTTAGACTCATAATATTCTCCTTTATTTTTCAAATAAGTAATATTGCATGTTTTCGCGTAATCTTTTTGTATCTTCCATTTCTTCTGTCATTTTCTCATTTGTATAGTAAATGCTTCCATTTGTATCTAAACTTAAATATCTATTTTGTGCTGGAAGAATATTTCTTATACTGTATAGCCATTTATAGTACGGTGAAAGTTCTATATCCATTCTATTTACTATATTTGTAAGTAACATATCTGGACTTATGTATTCACTTTCAAAATCAATTTCCACACCATAATTAGATATAACTAAACCTGGAGTTGTATATTTTCTAAGTAAATTTAATTTATCGTCTCCTGTATTAAAATATGATAATTTTCCCAGTATATCTTCCCCATCACTATTATATAAATATGGTAAATGGTCTCCTAAAACCACAACTATTGTTGGCTCTTCTATATTTTGTATTTCTTCATATAGTCTTTGTATTTGTATATTTGTATCATATACTCCTTGTGCATATGATAAAAGAGTTCCAGTTTCTTCTTCTGATAATTCTGAATTTGCTACATTTATATCATATTCATCATATTTATCTTCAGAAAATGGCATATGTGTCTGTACTGTAGCAACCATATAGAAAATTGGTTCATCTTTGTCACTATTTTTCAATGTATTTATTACGTCATCAACTAATGCTTCGTCAGATATATGTGTTCCTTTAATCTTTTCTTCATAATCTGGCATATCAACATATGCATTTACATATTCATCGATTCCTAATTTTTTATAGATATTTCCTGATACATAATAGTCTCTACCAAAAACTACTTTAGTATAATATCCATTGTCTTTTAGTTCTTTTATAATTGATGGTTTATTATCCTCTTCTTTTTCTTTGTATAGCTGTGTAAAAGGATTATATCCCGTTGGGAAATATGCTATATTTCCTCCTGTTAATAATTCAAATTCTATATTACTTGATAATCCTCCATAGGATGCGGATAGTAAATTTACTCCGTTTTCTTTTTCTTGTAAATTTCTAAAATTTGCTGTAATGTCTTTATCAAATTCTATTTCCTCTATGTTTTCTATATCAAAATATGATTCTTGGAACATTACTATTATATTTGGTTTTCCTAAATCTTTTTCTTCATCAGCTTCCTTACTTGCCTCATTTAATACAGCTATAACTTCTTCTTCATTGTAACCTTCAGGCTCGCTTTTTCTGTTTTCTAGTTCTAGTCCATACATTCCTGCAAGTACACTGTATTTTGTATAATACATAAAATCCGTTGAAACCGCTTCATAATCTTTTCTTCCTTCTGTGTCATATATGTATTTTAATATAAACCTATCTTTTTCAGTAATTGGAAGTAACATTATTATAAATACTAATATAGAGGTAATTGCAGTAATTACTCTTATCTTTGTGCTTTCTATTGTAACTGTATTTTTTCTAGCTAGTATACAAACTAATATTAATAATACTAAAAGTATCCCCATCTGAGGATAATTTATATGAAATATGAAATCGTTTTTTACTATACTAGTTATATCACCAATATTCCCTAAAAAGTATATATCTGATGGATATATTGGAGTAGAGGTATAATATAGCTTTATATCATTTATAACTGAAAAAATAAATGTAAAAATGGAAATAATATATGTCGCTATATGTGTCTTTTTTACAATAGCTAAAACTAATGCATATATTAAATACATTATTACAAACGACAAATATAATGCTGGTATGTGTGAAGATACCATAAATAATAGCCCACAAAATCCAAAGTTAAGTAGTAAATTTAATATAGCTGGTATTATTGCACAAATTGTATCTTTTCTTAATTCTTTTAAATTATTTTTACTTTCTTCTTCCATTTCATTCCTCTTTTAATAGTTAATTAATTACTATGCAGTATCTCTTTTCCAGAAAAACAAATATTGCTGTGCTATTCCTTCTAAGTTTCCATATTTTTCTTTTGCTAATTTCTCTATTTCTTTTTTGTTTACTTTTGTTTCATCTTCCTTTTTAATATATAGCTCATTCATTACTCGTCTTACCCATACATCAATTGGAAATACGTCAAATCTTTTTAGAGTAGAGAATAAAAGTATACAATCTGCAACTTTTGGTCCTACTCCAGAAAGTGTTAATAATATATTTCTTACTTTTTCTGTATCTTGTTCGTTATGTAATGCTTTTAAATCAACTTCTTTTGATAATATTCTATGTGTTGTTTCATATACACGTATATCTCTAAAACCTAATCCTAAACTTCTCAAATCTTCTACACTTGCTTTTGATAATTCTTCTACTGTTGGAAATGTATAGTATTCTTTACCTTTCCATTCTATTTTTTCTCCATATTTTTGTGAAAGTCTATTTATTATTCCTTTTATTCTAGGAATATTATTATTAGCTGAAATAATAAATGATATAATTGTTTCCCATAGATTTTGGTTTAATATTCTTATTCCACTTCCATATTCTATACTTCTTGCTAAATGTTCATCTATCTTTGAAAGTGTAACTTTTATCTCTTCGTAATTTCTATCCAAATCAAAATAGTTTTTTACTAACTTCTCTAAATTATCTACACCATAGCTTGAAAATACAACCCTGTTTTCCACTTCTTTAACATTTATTACATTTTCTCCGACAATACCTGTATAACTTTTATCTTCTTTCTCATCCCATCTAAAACATTGACCACATTCAAAAATATGTCTTGTATTAAATGATGGTAAATTTTCTAATTCATAATGTTGTTCTTGCATCTATTTTTGTCCTTTCTTAGTACAAATTTTTTGCATAAAAATTAAAACTACTTGTCTAAATTCTGTAGTTATATTATATAAATTTAAATTAATAGTGTCAATTGATTTTATTGACAATTTAATTACTTAAAACCTTTTCCCCATGCTTCACGTGCATTTGATATTACAATAAAAGCTCTTGGATCTATTTCTTGTGAAATTTGTTTTATTCTTACTACTTCTCCTCTTGATGCCACACACCAAAGAACCATCTTTTTTTCTCTGGTATACATTCCCTTACCATATAGTGCGGTACTTCCTCTGTCTATCTTTTCTTCTATCTCTTTAGCTATTTTCTTATATTCATTTGATACTATAAACATTGTTTTTGTAAAATATACACCTTCAAATACAATATCTATCATTTTTCCCATTAAATATATTGCTATTGCAGAATACAAACCTATCTCTATTTCTTTAAAAAATAATACGTTTAAAAACACTATTGTAGTATCTACAATAACTATTAAATTACTAGTTTTAAAATGTGGCTTAAATGCTCTAACAATATATGACAATAAGTCCGTTCCACCAGTTGATGCATTTGCCTTTAATACTATTGCTGTTCCAAGTCCAACTAAAATCCCTCCATATATGCATGCAAGTAATCTATCTTGTGTTAGTGGTTTTAATTTTTCAAATATATCAATAAAACTAGAAAGTACTATAGTTCCAAATATTCCCTTAATTGCTATTTCTTTCCCTACTTTTATAATTGTTAATACTATTAGTGGAATATTTAAAATTAACATAACTATTCCAAGTGGCATATTAAATAAATAGTAAATAATTGTTGAAATACCAGCAAATCCACCTGAAGATAATTGATTAGGAAGTAAAAATAACGCTGTTCCTAATGCCATTAAAATACAACCTATTATTATTTCTATTCCTTCTTTTAAATATTTTTTTAATAGAATTTGCTTTCTTGTTAGTTTTTTCATAAAAAAAATCACCTTATTTGTTGATATTATTACCAATTAATAGGTGATTTATTCTTTATTAATATCTTTTATTCATAAGATTCTAATATTTCTAATTCAAATTTTCCAGGTTTTATATTATCATCTTTTTCTATTATTACTTCTACGTCATATACTTCTTTTAATTTAGTTATATTTTCTTTTTTATGCCCTATAATATTATTTACATTTATATCGTTTGCTTTTATTTTAACTTTCTTTACTTTTGCATTTACTTCTTTTATTTCGTTTACTATGCTATCATACCACATACTAGACTCTACTAATTGTCTAAAAGCTGGATGATATGGTCCTGCAACCACACTACTTTCTTTCATGCTTGGGTCTGTTATTTCTTCTGTGTTTTGCAGACCTATTCGTATAATATTTATCTTTTTTCTGTTAAATAACTCTACTATTTCTTTACACCTTTCTACTGCTTGTCCAACAGTAAGAGGTGTATATTCTCCAGATTTATATTCTCTCTCGAGTTCAGTATCTTTTATAACTAACACTGGATATATTCTAACAATTTTAGGTTTTAATTTTATTAGCTCTTTTGCTGTATTTATTTCATCTTGTTTTGTACTTTCTGGGAGTCCTACCATCATTTGGTGTCCTAATATAAATCCATATCTTCTTATTAATTTTGATGCATTTTTAACATCTTCTCCTGTATGTCCTCTTTTGCATCTACTTAATATGTAATTATTGGTCGATTGTACGCCTAACTCTATTGTTTTTACATTATATTTTTTTAGCATTTTTAATATATCTTTATCTATACAATCTGGCCTTGTAGAAATCCTAATGCTGTTTACTTTTTTATTCTTTATATATTCTTGTACTGCTTCTAAAAGTTCTTCTTGTTTTTCTTTTTCTATTGCTGTAAAACTTCCTCCAAAAAATGCAACTTCTACATATTTGTGATTATCTCTAAAGTTTTTAAGATAATATTCTATTGTCTCTTTCACGTCTTCTTTTGTTACCATTTTAGTTTGTCCACTTATTTTTTTCTGATTACAAAATGTACAATTATTTGGACAACCTAAATGTGGGACAAATATTGGTATTATATACTCTTTTTTCATCAAAGCCTCCCCTTTCAAATATATAGAAATATTATTTAAGTTTTTCTAAAGCCTTTCCTGCTGCATCCATTTCAGCTGCTTTTTTTGTTCTTCCTTCTCCAATAGCAAGCTCTTTTCCATCAGCTTCTACTTTTACTGTAAATGTTTTATCATGATCTGGTCCTGTTTCTTTTATTACTGTATATTTAATGGAAATATCTCCATTTTCTTGCAATTTTTCTTGTAGCACTGTTTTGTGGTCTTTCATACCAACATGCTCTGTAGATTTTTCTATAGCATCTTTTAAATTTCTTATTATAAATTTTTCTGCCTCGTCTAATCCTCCATCAAAATATATTGCTGCTATAGTAGCTTCTATGCTATCTGCAAGTATTGCTGGTTTAAAATTCCCCCCACTATTTGCTTCACTTTTCCCAATTAAGATAAAATCACTAAAATTATGTAGTTTTGCTATCTTATACAGACTATCTTCACAAACTACTTCTGCTCTAACTTTAGTCATTTCACCTTCTCTTAATTTTCTATAATTGTTATATATATACTTACTCGATATATATTCTAATATACTATCTCCTAAGAATTCTAATTTTTCATTACTTTCTAGTTTGTTTTCGTATGCATATGAAGTATGAGTTAGTGCTTTTTTTAATAAATTTTTATCTTTGAAAGTATATCCTATGCTTTTTTCTAGATTTTCAAAATTCACGTTTTTCCTCCTTATTATGTTCTTAATTTTATATTTTCAATGTTTATATTATACACCTTTTTATCCGAAAAAAAAAGTTATTTGAAAAAAACTTAAGATAATTTAATCTTAAGTTTTCTTTTGTTTTACATGTTTTAAACAAAAAATGAGCTAAACAAGTATATTTACTATTTGCTCATTTTTGTGATTATGCTATATGATCTTTTATATAATCTACAACGTCACTTACAGAAACAACCTTCTCTGCATCTGCATCTGGTATTTCTATATCAAACTCTTCTTCAAGAGCCATTATTAATTCTACTATATCTAGTGAATCAGCTCCTAAGTCATCTATAAAAGATGCTTCCATTGTAACTGCTGTTTCAGCTACTCCTAGTTGTTCAACTATTATTCCTTTTACTTTTTCAAAAACTTCTTCTGAACTCATTATATAAGTTCACCTCCTTAAATTTTATCTAAAAACTTGTTTATCTAACAATAATACATATTAATTTAATTGTCAATATATTTTATAAATTTTATTAAAATATTTGCTATTTTTACTTATTTTACAGTACTTTTTAGATACCTTAATAAAAAAGTATTTATTATACTAACCAGTCTTATTTTGTATTTTTATATTATTCCTTTTCTTCTTTATTATCTTCGGCTACATTTTTTCCTTCAAAAGCTTCAATCATTTTATCGACTGCTCTATTTTCTACAAACTTTTCGGCTTGTTTAATAGTAAATTCAAATAATTTTTCATCACTGCTACCGTGTGCTTTTACAACAGGTTTTTTTACACCTAAGAATAAAGCACCACCATATTCTTTGTAATCTACTGTTTTAGAAAATCTCTTAATTGCTGGCAAACTCGGAAGTGCAGCAATTTTTGTTAGTATATTACGTTTTAAACTCTCTGTTAGGCTTCTTTTTACAAATTTGCCTAATCCTTCAACTGACTTTAAGAAAACATTACCTGTAAATCCATCTGTTACAACAACATCTACTTTTCCAGAAAAGGCATCTCTTCCTTCTACATTTCCAATAAAGTTTATATCTAATTTCTCTGCATTTTCTTTTAATAATTTATAACTTTCTTTAGTAAGCTCATTGCCCTTTGTTTCTTCTGTACCAATATTTAAAAGACCAACAGCTGGTGCTTTCATTCCAAAGGTATTTTTTAAATATATACTTGCCATTTGCGCAAATTGTAGTAAATTAATTGGTTTACAATTTGTATTAGACCCACAATCCATAAGAAGTAATCTACTTTTATATGCTGGTAATATTCCAGCTAGTGCTGGTCTATCTATTCCTTTAATTCTTCCTACTAAAAGAGTTGCACCAGTAAGAAGTGCACCTGAATTACCAGCTGAAATAAATACGTCTCCTTCTCCTGCTTTCAACATATTAAAACCAACTACCATTGAAGAATCCTTTTTATGCTTAATTGCTTGTGTTGGTATATCTTCCATTTCTATTGTCTCTGTTGCATTTTTTATAGAAAGTCTTGGAGATATATCTGCTATATCTTTACCATATAATTCTTTAATTCTTTGTTTTATAACTTCTTCTTTTCCTATTAAAACTACCTTTGCAGATATTTGGTTAATTGCTTTTATTGCCCCTTTTATATTTGCGTCTGGTGCATTATCTCCGCCCATTGCGTCAAGTAAGATAATCATAAGTTTCCTCCAATATTTTAGTACTATATTATTTTCTATATTATTTCTTAAATATATATTAATATTTAATTATTTTATAACTTATATTTACTAAAGTCAATGCACAAATTTAAATTATGTAATAAAATATAAATTACATTAATTAAATACAAATTTAAATTATGCAATAAGATATAAATCATAAATATAAAGTATAACTTGGATTAATAAAAATTCAAGTTATAATGTTTAAACTAGATCTTTTGATTAAATTAGATGACTGCAAAAATTTATTATATTTTTACTAAATTTTGTAATACCATATTATATATAATAATCAAATCACTTTTTTAGTACAAATTCATTAAACATTTTACTAACTAAATTATAGCTATTGCAATGTTTTGCATGACCAACCCATGAATTTATACACGCTAATATATATTCTAATTCTACTTTATTTTCTTTATATAGCTTTTCAAACTTCTTTAATTTCCTTCTCATTTTCTTTTTACTTTGTTCTCTTAATAATCTATGTGTTTTCCATATTCTAAATCCACAGAAATTTACTCCTTGTTTTGCCTTAAAGTATGCTGTTTTGCTATTTAATTCTAATTTCAATTTTTCTTTTAAAAACCACCTTATTTTTTTCAAATATTCTTTTGCTTTTGCTTTACAATCAAACAAAAGCACAAAGTCGTCCATATATCTTACTAGATATTTTACTTTCAATTCTTCCTTTATGTATCTATCAAGTTGGTTCAAATAAATATTAGCATATATTTGTGACGTATAATTTCCTATTGGAATACCTACTATCTCATCATCATAAAATATTATCTTTTTAGTTAAATTCAAAAAATATTTATCCTTTATTTTTCTCTTAATTAAGTCATATAAAATCTTTCTATCTATATTAAAGAAAAATTTTCGTATGTCACATTTCAGCACCCATACTTCTTTAAACTTCTTATCTGCTCTTTTTAAATATTCTTGCATCTTGTCAACTGCTTTATGTATCCCTCGTTTTTCTATACATGCATAAGTATCTAATATATATGAGCTTTCAAAATATGGTTTTAAAAAATTTTCTACATACCATGTTTGCACTACCCTATCTCTATATTCAAGTGTTTTTATCTTTCTTTCCTTTGGTTCATATATTGTAAATTCAAAATACTTTGAAAATGTATAATTTTCATTAAGCAATTCTCTACCTATTTTTAATAAATTATTCTCTAAATTCATTTCAAATTCTATTACTTGCTTTTTAAACCTTTTATGCTTTTTACATTTATTATGTGCCTCTAGTAATTTAGAAAAAGTTATATTTTTTACATATATATTATTTACTCTTTTAGGCATGATTTTATCCAGCCTCCTAATATTCTTCCTATCTCATCTAATCGTTTACTCCATTCTAAGTAATTCTTACTACTTATATATTTTTTATTATATGAAAATCTTACATAAAAGCCTTGCATAGCAAGTTCTGCATCTATTTTATTTAATATTTTTATTCTAGTATATTTATCCGCTATTTTATTTGCATATAGAATTAACCTTAATGTTTCAAACATACTGTTTCGTATGCTAGTACTTAATGCATATTTCTCTATTTTAGGATATTTCACAAGAAGGTTATATCCATAATCTATTACATCAGTATATTTTTGGTATATTAATAATTTACTTTCAACTTTTTTTGGTTTATACATTTTTTCTCTCTTTCTTATCTATATTTTTTTCTTTTACTATCACTTTTTTTACACTTTTATTTATTTTTTTAGCTATTTTTTCTTAAAACATTTATCCACATTTTGTCCATAAAAAAACATACCCTTTCTTAAACAAATTTATTGTATAACTAAATACTAAAATACTTATTTTTACTTAAAAATTTAAGTATTTTATATACATAATTAACAAATAAATTTGTAATACTAAGATATGTTTTTGCATTAAATATGATTTTTCACATTTAAATATTCATATTTTTACCAACAGCAATTGTTTTATATACTTTTCTACCTGCTATGGAAGGAATATAACTTGTATGGCATTAATACTCTATATTTATCCTTAAACAAATATACCTGATTTTTGTATGCCATATTAAGGCCAAACGGAAAGAGTTGTTGTTGTTGGCGTTACCATTGTTGTTGTTATAGTAAAACACACCTGTGTTAGAAGCATTGTTGTTATAGTTACCCCCACGTTTGAAGAAAGGGTTGTTCGAATTCACAAAGTTAGCGTTATCTGTTCAGTTATATCCCTAATGTTTAAGTTTTATGAATTTATTGTTTTTGAAGCTTTTATCATTTTCTCGGGTTTTCGTGCTAGCTTTCAGCCTGCTCGAAAACCATACTATTGTTCTAGTTTTAGTATTTTTTCATAATGCAATGTTAACTTGTTATGTTGTTCAGATTACAGATATCACATTACACTACTAGGGCCAAACGGAAAGAGAAGTAGTCGTTGGCGTCACCACCGTTGCTGGTAAAGTAAAACACACCTGTGCTAGAAGCATTGTAGAGATAGCTACCCCCACGAGGGAAGAAAGGGTAGAACGAATACACAAAGTTAGCGACATCTGAATGCCAACCACTTGTTTCATAAGTTGCATCTCCGTATTTATAGTATAGATTTGCCGAACTACTTCCTGAACTGTTGTATGCTGTTGAGTATTCATTACTACTTCCTCCTATACTTGCAAACGATGAGCCATAGCCTATATAGGTAGTATTTGCATCTGATCCATTATAGTAACCTGCTACATATTCATATGATCCTCCTCTTAAATCATATATTCCATATTCATTTCCTGTAGAGCTTTGCAATTTATTTGAATCTACATATGCTGTTCCTGTTCCTCCTCCTGTTAAGTAACTTGAGTTTGTATTTTGTGCTATTTCTGTTCCATTTCTTCCATATGTACTTTCTGTTAAATATGCTACTGCACCCCATTCACTATTTTTTAACATATGGCTTTTCAAGTCTGTTGGAGAATATGCTCTTGCATATGTGTACATATCTCCTATTTTTATACTTCTAAAACTTGTTTGTCCAGGTTGTACTTTTAAGGTTGTTGCACTTCCTTGTGTTGAACCTACAGTATCACTTCTTGCTGCTTCGTATTTTCCTATCCATAGTCCACTTATTCCATTATCACTGCTTCCATTATTATTTCCAAATCCTCCACCATATGTTACATCTGCAGTGAATGCTGGATGCACCATGAAATAGTCTTTACTTACCATTGTTTTCGTTGTACTTTCTACATTTGCTACTTTCTTGCCTTCTGCATCTACTATTCCTCTACTATCTGAATATCCTTTTATTTTTCCTTGTGCTTTTGCTTCTTCTTCTGTTAATGTTCCATTTTGATATGCTATTTTACTATCATTACTGTCAAAATATATTATTCTATATGCATATCTTGGTATCCATACAAAATAACTATCTATTCCGTCTATAGTTACTCTTGCATTTGCCCATTTGCTTGATCTGTTATCATTTGAACCTGTTCCTGGTAAATAGCTATATTCTGTTCCTGCTACCCATCTTTCTCGTTCTGTTGTTCCCTCTCCTGTGTATCTTACAAGTTCCATTGTTGTTCCTTCTGGTAAATCTTCCTTTATTAATGGTGCATTTGGTTCTGTACTTACTTTATCACTTGTTCCACTTAACCATTTTATTTCTATTACTCCATTTGTTTTATCTTCATCTGCTAGCTCTGTTTCACCTTGTTCTGGTTCTGGTGTTGGCTGTGGTTCAAATGGTAGTACTGATTCTATTTCACTTAATAGTGAATCCAATTGTGCTTGTTCTTCTTCTTGTGCTTGTTCTGTTAAATCTTTTGCGTCTCGTGCTCTTTGTATTAGTCCTCCTTCTCCCAATACCACATTAATTGATACTGTTGCTAAGATTATTAGTATTACTATTGTTATTACAAGTGCTATTAATGTAATACCTCTTTGTTGTTCTCCTTTTTTCAACATTTTCTGTTCCTCCTCTTTATTTTTTCTTTTGCTTAATGCTTTCTGTATGTTTATTATTATATCAATAGTATAATAATTGTCAAGTATTTATGCGTTATTTTTCGCGCATATTATTATTTATTTTTTGCTATACTTTTTTTGGTGATTTTATGTATTTATCAGAAGCAATTAAACTTAGAATTGTTGAACTATGTAATATATATAACTTAAATGTAAATTCCCTTAGTAACAAAGCAGGTATTAATCCTTCTACTATTAGAAGTATTTTAAAATCTAAATGTAATACTCCTAATACTCAAACTATTTACTATATTTGTTTAGCTTTAGATATGGATTTAAAAGATTTTTTTAATTCTAAATTATTTTCTAATTTAGATGATAATTAATTTTTACATATCTTAGTTTTTATGTTTTTTTATACTTTCTATTATCTGTTTTAGTTGATTTATTAATTCCTCAAAATTTTCTCTTTCTATTTCATATTTATTTATATCTTTAGTATATACATTGTTTACACAATTTATACAATTCAAATTTTTTTTATTTTTTTTTATACTCTCTCCTTGTATTTCTAAAATTATATCATAACTCTTATCTTTATATCTATATTTTCCTCCTTTTATCTCATCATAAATAGCAACACTTATCTTTTTTTCTTCTAATCTTTTCTTTACTTCTTCTAAATTTTCTCTTACATAGCTAACTGGTAATCCACATTTGCATAAAAATTTTGCATGACAAGTTCTTTTTAAACCCAAAAGCCTTTCTAAAATAATTGCATCTCTACCTATCGCATTAAAAAATGCACCACTTTTTACCATAATAACTTTATCCGGATTTTCTTTTTGTAAAAATTCTATAAATTCATAAAATTTCATTTTTTCCTCCTTTACACACAAAAAAATTGAGTACTCTTTTTTTATTTGAGTACTCTTTTTTTATTTGAGTAGTGGCATAAACTGTATGCTATGCACACTGTTTATACCACTCATTTCAAGTAACTTCGTCTCTTGAAATGTTTTCTTATTAATCAATAAAGCTCTATTATGTTTTATATAATAACATTAGTTATATTTTTTTGCAAGTATTTTTCATTAATTATATAAATAATTTTGTGGGTCTATTTCAGTTCCGTCTACTAATACTTCAAAGTGTAAATGGTTACCTGTTGAGTTACCAGTAGAACCTACAGCTGCAATTACGTCTCCTGCTTCAATTTTTTCTCCTGCAGATACATATAATTCGCTACAGTGTGCATAATATGTTTCTATACCGTTACCATGCGACATTTTTACTACATAACCGTATCCACCACTATATCCAGCAAATGTAACTGTACCGTCTGCAGCAGCTCTTATAGAAGTACCTGCTGGTGCAGCTATGTCTAGACCTGTGTGTCCATATGTTCTTATACTCTCTCTACTACCAAATCTGGAAGTTATTATACCAGATACTGGTGTAACTTCTAAATAAACTCCTTGTACAGTATGAGATTCAATTTCGATTTCTTCCTCTATTTTTTCTATTTTTTTCTCTATATCATTGTTTAAAGTAGCTTTCGCCACTTTAACTGTACTTTCATCTTCTTTATCAGTTGTAATAATATTAGTTATACCAATGTCCAATTCCAAATCATCTTCATATTTTTCTGTCATTTCATCAACAATTTTTTCAGCTTCTTCTAAGCTTGCTAGAACAGTTTTTTCTTCACCGTCTAGTGTCACGGCATATAATTCATATGTTGTTTCAGAATCTTCCTCTAATTTAGCTAATATTGCTTCTTCATTTGTTTTTTCTGACTTATCAACTAATTTAAATTTATATTCTGGCATATTTTCAATTGTAGTATACAATTTTGCCTCTTCTTCTTTATTTATTATTTCATTTACTTTGTTTTCAAACTCATTTTTATTTGCTATATAACCTACAGATTCACCTGCTATTGTTACTTCACATACTAAATCAAATTTGAATAAAACAATTAACATTATTATAAACAGTGCAATCGCTACTATATTTATAAGCCTAATCATTTCTTTTGTACAGTATTTAATTTTCCTGTTTAAAATATAAATTCACTCTCCTTTTTTGTGACGTGACAAAGTTAATTATACTATATATTGTATTCAATTTCAAATCATATATTCTTTTTTCTCGTATTTTGACTAATTTTGAGACTTTTGCCAGATACTAAAAACTAATTTACACCATAGTTTTCTCGTTTTTTCTCACTTTTCCTCGTTTTTTCTCGTTTTTTCTTGTATTGACTTTTGTCAAAAATTACTATCTAAGTCAAAAAATGCCAAAAGAACGGCATCTTTTGGCATTTCAAATTATTGTTAACTATATTGTATTATTTCATAATGTATTTGTATTTATTCTGCTAATTTTCTTTGCTTAAAAATTTTAATAGACGAAGTATTCTTTAAGCGATTGTCTAATTTCTTTTGTGCTTCTATTATTATAATTGGCATGATAGATATTCCTAAAGTATACGACCATTGAGTTCCATTTAGTGGTACTAAACCAAATATGTTTGCAAGCATTGGTATCATAACCACTGCTACTTGTAGAACTGTGCCTAACAAAAATGCACCAATTAAATATCTATTCTCTAGTAAACCTACTTTAAATATAGATTCATCACTTTTGATATTAAAGCTATGTATTAATTCTAACATTGCTATTGATACAAATGCCATAGTTCTACCTATTTCTAAGCCATACAAATTAGTTCCTATACTAAATGCTACTAATGTAAGCATTCCTATCATTATTCCTTCTAATATAATTTTACTCCATAATCCATCTGCAAATATACTTTTCCTACTATTTCTAGGCTTTTTATTCATAATGTTTTTATCTGGTGATTCTAAACCTATTGCTATTGCAGGTAGTGAATCTGTAATTAAATTAATCCATAAAAGTTGTATAGCAAGTAATGGGGATTTTAATCCTAAAACTAATCCCATAAAAATTGTTACGATTTCGCCAATATTAGTTGCAATTAAAAAGTGTATTGCTTTTCGTATGTTTTCAAAAATATTTCTACCTTGTTTTACTGCCTCTACAATAGTTATAAAATTATCATCTGCTAAAATCATATCAGCCGCATTTTTAGCTACATCTGTGCCATTTTTTCCCATTGCTATCCCAATGTCTGCTTTTTTTAAGGCTGGTGCATCATTTACTCCATCTCCGGTCATTGCTACTACTGCACCAGTTTTTTGAAAAGCTTCAACTATACGTACTTTATGTTCAGGTGATACTCTTGCAAATACGGAATATTTAGAAATATTTTTTTCTAATTCAATTTTTGAGATTTTATCTAACTCCTTTCCTGTTATTGCTAAATCATTATTTCCCATTATTCCTAATTCTTTTGCTATAGCTTTAGCAGTTAAAATATGGTCTCCTGTAATCATAACTGTTTTTATTCCTGCTTTTTTGCAGCTTTGTACCGCTTCTTTTACACCTTCTCTTGGCGGGTCAATCATTCCTATTAAACCAACAAAAATTAAATCTCTTTCTATGCTTTCGCTGTCTATATTTGCTGGTAATCTAGGCATTGTAGAATATGCTACTGCTATTACTCTTAATGCATTTTCTGCCATTTTGCTATTTATATTTTCTATTTTTCTTATCGTTTCATTATTCAAAATATTAACTTCTCCATTTAAGTAATATTTTGAACAATTTTTTAATATAACTTCTGGTGCACCTTTGGTTATACATAAAAATTTATCTTCTTTATTATGTATTAATTCCTTTACTTTTATGTCTTCTAATTCATTTTCTCCATCTCTTACTTTTTCTAAATTTATTTTATGTATTGTACTCATCATTTTTCTATCTGAGTCAAATGGTATGTCATTAATTCTAGTAAATTTTTGATATAGTCTTTCTTTATACTTTCCTTGCTCTCTTGCTGCATTTATAATTGCAAGTTCTGTTGCTTCCCCAACTTCTTCCTCTACGTCTGTACACATCGTTCCTAATTCCAAAATTAAATCTTTTTGAAAATCTAAACTTTCTCCTTTAGTGTCCATTACTTTAGTAACTTTCATTTTATTTTGAGTAAGTGTTCCTGTTTTATCCGAACATATTACACTACTACTACCTAATGTTTCAACAGCTGGCAATTTTCTAATTATACTGTTCTTTCTTGCCATCCTAGTTACTCCGATAGATAACATTATTGTTACTATAGCTGGAAGCCCTTCTGGAATTGCCGCTACTGCAAGTCCCACTGAGGTCATAAACATTTCAACAGGCTCTATCTTTTTAAGTATTCCTATAACAAATATAAATGCACAAATACATAAACAAGCTATTCCTAAAATTTTTCCGACTTCTCCAAGCTTTTTTTGAATTGGAGTTTCTGGCGACTCATTTGTTATTATCATTTTAGCAATTTGTCCAACTTTAGTATTCATTCCGATATCTGTTACTATTGCCTCTCCATGTCCATTTACAACAATAGTATTTGCAAATGCCATATTTAAAGTATCTCCTAAAGGAGTTTTATCATCTAATAAAACTTCTGCATCTTTTGTTACAGGCATCGTTTCTCCTGTTAAACTAGATTCTTCTATTTTTAAATTATAGCTGTTTATAAGTCTACAATCTGCTGGGACAAAGTTTCCTGCTTCTAGTAAAACAATATCTCCAGGGACTACTTCTGTTCCTTTAATGGTAACTATTCTACCATCTCTTCTTACCTTAGCAACAGGGGCCGACATATCCTTTAATGCTTCTAATGATTTTTCTGCTTTCGCTTCCTGCACTAACCCCATAATAGCATTTAATACAACTATAGAAATTATAATTATGGAGTCTATATAATCATTTTCTCCTTGTATGTATGATACGGCAGCTGATATAATTGCTGCTATTATTAGAATAATTATCATAAAGTCTTTAAATTCTTTTATAAATCTAATAAATAGACTTTCCTTTTTTTGTTCTTCTAATTTATTTGGTCCATGCTTATTTCTTCTATTTTCTGCCTCTTCTTTACTTAATCCTCTATCAATGCTTGTCCTTAATTTTCTTGCTACTTCGTTAATATTAAAAGACTGCCACATATATATCAACACTCCTTTGTTTTAGGTTATATTAATATATATGCATGCAGTCTTAAAATTATGACTAATTTTTTTGCAAAAGGGGACGGGCTTGCAAAAGGGGACGGGCTTGTTTTGCAAAAAATAATTGCTTCCTTTTTAGAATAAGTTTGCATTTTTCATTTTGCTGGAGTGCTTAAGGTGGGGACCGACAAGTATAAAAACTGTTAGACAAAGCGTAGGTTTGTCGTTACAGTTTTTACGCAGTTGGGGGCCGAAAGCAAAACAAAAAATACAAACTTATTCTAGAATTTTATAAGAAATTTGCAAAATAGACCCGTCCCCTTTTGTAAAAAGCTTTACATAATTCTATCCTAATTTCATTGAAAGTAATTTACTTACCCCATTTTCTTCCATTGTTACACCATATACAGTATTTGCTGCTTCCATTGTTCCTTTTCTATGTGTTATTACTAAAAATTGTGTTTCTTTACTAAATTTCTTTAAATATTCTGCAAATCTATATACATTTACGTCGTCAAGTGCAGCTTCTATTTCGTCTAATACACAGAATGGCGCTGGATTTATTTTTAGTATTGCAAATAATAGTGCTATTGCTGTAAAGGCTTTTTCTCCACCAGATAAAAGCATCATATTTTGCAATTTCTTTCCTGTTGGTTGTACTTGTATATCTATTCCACATTCTAATACATTGCTTTCATCTTCAAGCTTTAATTCTGCTTTTCCGCCACCAAATAATTCAACAAATACTTCATTAAAGTTTTGATTTATTTGTTTGAATTTTTCTACGAATTGTTCTTTCATAGTTTGAGTCATCTCTGCTATTATCTTTCTTAACTTAGTAGCTGTGTTTTCAAGGTCTAATCTTTGCTCGCACATAAAGTCATATCTTTCTTTTGTCTTCTTATATTCCTCTATTGAATCAACATTTATACTTCCTAATTCTTTAATCTCGTTTCTTAAAATATTTACATCTCTTGAAGCTTTTTGTACATTTTGTGGTTTTTCGTAACCTTCAGTATTGTTTGGTGTAAGTTCATATTCTACCCACAAATTATTTACAACTTGTTCTAAGTCTTGTTCTAGCTTTGTTTTCTTTACATCTAATTTTACAAGCCCGCCTTTTAATTCTTCTATAATATTAAATTCATCATTAATTTTTGCTTCTGATGTCTTTAATTTTTCGCTTTTTTCTATTCTGTCATTTTTTAATTTTTCTACTATATTAGAGCTATTTTCTACATCTGATTTAATTTTTTCTATTTCACTTTCCAATTCAGTTATTTTCTTGTTTAATTCTTCATTTTCTTTTATAACTTCATTTATATTTTGTTCTTTATTTTCTATAGATTTTTTATTATTTTCTATATCTTGTTTTATTCTTTCTACCATCTCATCTATTGAACTTCCACTTTCATCAAATGAAGATACTGATATTTTTAAGTTTGTAATATCGAAATTCAAATCATCTATATATTTTTGATTATCTTTATTGTTAATAGCAAACTCTTCTACAATTTTACTTAAGGCTTCTATTTGATTTGTTAAGCTATTAATTTCTTCTTCTTTATTTTCTTTTTCTGCTCTATTATCAATTTTCTCTTTTGCAAGTTCTTCTAATTCTTGCTTTATCTTTTCTCTTCTAGCCTCTAACTTAGTAATTCCATCTTCTACGTTTAGAATCTTTTGATTTTCTGCAGCATACACTATTTCAATATCTTGAAGTTCTTTTTCAAGCCTTGTAACTTCTTCAATTACATCTGCAACAGATTCAGTATATTCTTGTTTTTCCTTTGTTAATTTTTCTATTTTCTTATTTATTTCTTTTAATTCTTTTTCTAAACTCTCAATTTCTCTACTTCTGCCTAGTATATTTACAGTTTTAGTTTGAACAGATCCACCTGTTATAGCTCCTGTATTACTTACTATATCGCCTTCCAAAGTTACAATTCTAAATGAATATGAATTTAACTTTGCAATTTGTATTGCTGTATCCATATTTTCTACAATTAGAGTTCTTCCAAGTAAATTTAGCACAATTTGCTCATATTTCTTATCACATTTAACTAAATCAGATGCTATGCCAATAACACCTTCTGTGCTATTTTTTATAACTCTATCTAACTTCTTTCCTCTTATTGAAGATACAGGTAAAAACGAAGCTCTACCTAATTTATTTTTTCTTAAATGTTCTACTAATTTTTTAGCATTTTCTTCAGTGTCTGTAACCACATTTTGAAGTACTTGTCCCAAGCACATTTCTATTGCTGTTTCATATTTTTTATCAACTGAAATTAAATTTGCTAAAACTCCATTCATTCCTTTATTTAAGCTAGCATCTTTTTCGCAATCTACAAGTAATGATTTTACACTTCTTGTGTATCCTTCTTTTTCTTTTTCTGTTTCTATTAAGAACTTTAATCTTGAATCTTTCATTCTTAGTTCATAATTTAAATTGTTTAAGCTAGCATCAAATTCTTTAATTTTTTTCATACTTTCTTCTTTTTTAGCTTGTTTTTCTTGCAAAGTTTTTGTTAGCTCATTTTTCTTGTATTCAATATCATAGAAAGCTTTTGATTTTTCTTGTTTATCATTTCTTGCAAAATCTATTTCAGATGTTAAACTTTGAACTTCTGATTTTGCTGTTTTTTCTCTTTTTTCTAAGTTTTCTAAATTAGCGTCTAATGTACTAATTAAAGATACAATTTCATATTTTTTATCTGTATTTTGTTCTATGGTCTGCTTTTTACTTTCAATCTCTAATTCTTTATCAGATAATTTTTTAGTAAGTTCTTCTAATTCTTTTTGTTTTTCATCCAATTCTTTTTGAAATTTTTCTCTGTTTTGAGATAGATTTTCTTTCTTACTTAATTTCTGTTCTTGTTCTTCTTCTAATTCTTTTATTCTTTCTCTTAATTCTTCTATTTCTTTTTCTAATCTTTCTTTATTTGCCCCATTATTTTGTATTCTTTCTCTAGAAATCCCTATTTCAGAATTTATTTTTTCTATTTTGTTTGTACTTTCAAACCCTAAATTTTGCATTTCTTCTATCTTTGAAGTAATCTCATCAATTTCTGCTTTTAATTCTTCTTTAGCCCTTTGCAGATTTTCCATTTTTTCATTTTCATCTGAATTTTGCCCTTCTACAATTTTAATGTCTTCAGCTAATTTTTCCAATTTTTCTTTGTATTCTGATATATTATGTAAAAATAGTCCCACTTCAATATTTTTCAATTCTTCACGTAAATCTAAATACTTCTTAGCTTTTTCCGATTGAAGTCTCAAAGGCTCAATGTTAGATTCAATTTCTGATAATATATCATTAATTCTAAGTAAATTTAATTTTGTTTGTTCCAATTTTTTTTCTGATTCTACTTTTCTTGTTCTATACTTAACAATTCCGGCAGCCTCTTCAAAAATCTTTCTTCTATCTTCTGATTTATTACTTAATATTTCATCAATCTTACCTTGTCCTATTATACTGTATCCATCTTTTCCAATGCCTGTATCCATAAAAAGCTCTAGCACATCTTTTAATCTGCAAGGAACTTTATTTATGAAGTATCCTGTTTCACCACTTCTAAAAATCTTTCTTGTAACAGTTACTTCTGAATATTCTATTGGAAGCTTTCCATCTGTATTATCAATTACCATAGATACTTCAGCAAACCCAAGCGACTTTCTTGCTTGAGTTCCTGCAAAAATTATATCTTCTGATTTAGCACCTCTTAGAGATTTCATACTTTGTTCTCCAAGTACCCATCTTATGCTATCAGAAATATTACTCTTTCCTGAACCATTTGGCCCTATAACTGACGTGATACCACTTTTAAATTCTAAAACCGTTTTATCTGCAAAGGACTTAAATCCTTGTAATTCTATTCTTTTTAAATACATTTACTACACCTACTTGTCGAATTTTGGACAGGCATTTTTTTGTTCTTTTGTCCAAACTATGGACAAGCCCAGTCTCTTCCTGTAAATTATATATAAAAATGTATTTTTTTTCAATGGTTTTTTACTTTAATAAATAAAAAATCTTAAAATCCATTATTTACCTACTAGATTTATAATAAAAAGTATTTACAATTTTATATAAATTTGATATAAATAATATATATTAGTACAGTTATCTACAAAATATTATAAATTTTAACTTACTAACTTTTATTATTATAACAAAAGAAAGGGGGGAATGAAAATTAATAGTATTTTAGAGAAATTTTAAAATACTCGTATTTTAGCAACTATTGTAATAATCGCAATAGTTTTAAGTACATTTTTTTCATATGTTAGCTACAATATTTTTGGATACAAATATAGTGTCTCATTATGGCATTATTGGTAAGGCAAAGTTATTCTTATTTTAGCAATTGCCGATTTAATATTTATTTTCAAAGACTATGTTGAAAAGTATATTCCTAATCTAATTAATGCTGGCTTTTGGCAAAAAATTGCAAACATTAAAAATTCTAAGGCTTCTTTTGTTCCAACATTTTTAATTGCAGCTTTAGCGCTTTATTTAGCCTTAAATGCTAATATTAAATTTTCATATTATAGTTTAGGATTTTATTTACTATGGCTTGGAATAATTTGCTTAATTGCATATCCAATATTACATAAAAATAATACTGATGTCCAAAACAATGGATAAATAATTATTAATAAGCTAAAGAAAATAGGAGGTAAAAATGAAAAAATTAAAACTTATTATACTTTTCTTTGTTATATTAGCATTGTTTCTAATTATTCATAATGTTTCCAATGCTGCAACAGAATATACATATTCTGATACAGAACAAGGCGTAGAGTGGACTTATGAATTAGATGATAATAATAATGTAATAAACTTAAAGTGTAATACATCAACTAAAACCGGAACAATTGTTATACCATCTACAATAGATGGAAAAACAGTAATTTCCTTAAAAGATGGTAATTTATTGGAAGACAATGGCGCTTTTATGTATTTTTCTGGATTAACAGGAATTACTATTCCAGATACAATAACAACTATAGGTGATTATGCTTTTTATAATTGTACTGGATTAAAAAATATAACAGTTCCTAATAGCGTCACAAAAATTGGAGATAGTGCTTTTCAAAATTGCTCAGGTATAACTTCTGTTACATTATCAGAAAATCTTACTTCAATTGGCTCATATGCTTTCGCTGGTTGTAGCGGATTAAAAAGTATTAGTATTCCAGATAGCGTTACTGAAATTGGTTCTTCTGCTTTCAAAAATTGCAGTGGATTAAAAGATTTAACTCTTTCTAAAAATTTAACTAAGATATCTGCTGGATCATTTGAAGGATGTACAGGGCTTACAAGTGTAATTATCCCAGACTCGGTTACAACTATAATAGGAAATGATACATATTACCCAAATGTTGGTGCTTTTAAGGACTGTAAAAATCTAGAAAAAATATTAATTCCAGATACAGTTGCAAGTATAGGAGAATATGCTTTTTACGGGTGCGATAAACTAACTATCTATGGAAATGATGGTATGACTTCTAAAGAATATGCTGAAGAACATTCAATCAGTTTCGACTATATTGCTAACTGGGATAAAGAAGATTCTGGATCTGATATAACATCTCCAACAGTAGAAAAGATAGAAGTAACTTATGATAGTGTTAAGGATTATGATAAAGATACTAATAAAAATATGTATATACTTCCATCTAATGCTAAGATAGTAATAAACGTATATTTTAGTGAAGTTGTAGAAGGAACATCTGTGCCTACTCTAACAATCAAATTTGGAGATGGTAAAAACATAGAAGTAAAAGAAGGCGCAATTAGTGGTTCTACAATTACATATATTTATACTGTAAAAAGTACAGATAAAGGAATAATGAGTACAGTTAGTTATTCTGGTGGCAATTTAACAGATGCTGCTGGAAATAAAGCAACCTTAAGTTGCCCTGCTTTAAGAATACAATATAGCAGTGGAGACTTTGTATATGCAAATGGAACTATTACAAATCCAGATGACAATAACAACTCAAACAATAATAACAATAATGGCTCTAATAACAACGGTTCTAACAATAATAATTCTAATACAGATAATAAAAATGAAGACGGAAAAGATGATACAACCGCTAGCGGAAAACTACCACAAACTGGTTTATCAATCACATTGTCTTTAGTAATAGTTGTTTTAATAACTGGTTGTATATTTGCATACATTAAGTTTAAAAACTTAAAAGATATTTAAAAATTATACAAAAGTAATAGCTGAGGATATAATAAAACATCCTCAGCATTTTTTAAGACACATTACTCTTATTAAAATATTCAATCATATGAATAATAGTATCTTGATTATTTGGTTTTAGTTTATCAAACCCAAATAATGCACTATTAATTTCTTTCTTTCCTTTTACATCGAGATATTCACTGAAAATCTCATCCATTCCTATGTTATATAAATTACATAGCTTTACCAACACCTCGTATGATGGTTTTGACCTATCCTGCTCTATATCCCCGATATACCTAGGTGAACACTCAATTGCTTCAGCTAATTTTTCTTGCGTATATCCATGACTTTTCCTTATGGCCTGAATATTTTTTCCAATCTTTATTACCTTTGCTTTTTTCATATTCTACCCCTTCTCTTAAGAAATTAAATATATGATAACAAAGGTAATTATTATATAAAACGAATTATATGCGTATTTTATACTTATATATTTCTGGTTTCACCATATGTAAATCGCTTCTTTTAAACTATTTCTACTATATTATTTATTAATCTTAATTTTCAAATTTTTTTAGAACTTCTTTCGTATCTATAACTTTTACTATTCTATTTTCCATTAAAATTTTGCCATTAACTATAGTTGTATCGACACTTCTTCCTTCAGTATTATAGACTAAATTAGATATTATATCTACATTTGGTAACATTTTAATATTATCTAATTTTTTAGATATATCTACAATAATTATGTCTGCTTTTTTCCCTTTTTCTATACTTCCTATTTTATCATCTAGTCCCAATAGCTTAGCACCATTTATTGTTGCCATTTTTATTACGTCTCTTGCACTAATTCTTTTTTCATTTTCATGAATTCCACCTTGTATTAATCCTGCAATTTTCATTACTTCAAACATGTCTAAGTTATTTCCAGAACCTTGTCCATCAGTTCCTAGTGCTACATTTAGTCCTTCTTCTAAATATTTAGTAGTATCTGCAATTTTGCAACCAAGTCTTAAATTTGATATTGGATTATGTGAAATACCACAATCTAATGTTTTTAAAACTCCTATATCAAAATCAGACAATTTTACTCCATGTGCTAGTATAATATGAAGTCCTTCAAAATATTTCTTTAGTACATTTACAGCAATATCTCCATGTAATTTTTTTATACTCTCAATTTCATCTATGCTTTCTAAAAAGTGTACATGAATTGGTAAATTATATTTTAATGCAAGTTCTCTTGACTTTTCTAATACTTCTTTCGAACAAGTATATAACCCATGTGGTGCTACTGAATATGTTATTAAATCATTATCTTTATCTCGAGTTTCATATAATTTAATAAACTCATTTATCCTATTCTCTGAAGCTTCTTTTCCGTCACTATCCATAAGAACTCTTGTAATCATAGCTCTCATTTTACTCTTTTCTAATGCTTCCCTTATCTTTTCTGAAAAGAAATAATGGTCATTTACACAAGTAGTACCTGTTGAAATCATTTCTAATATAGAAAGATTAGTAGCGTTATACACTTCTTCCTCTGTTAGTTTGTCTTCTATTGGCCATATTTTTTCACTAAGCCATGTATATAAATCTGAGCCTTCGAAAGTTCCTCTAAATATACTCATTGCAATATGTGCATGTGTATTTATTAGTCCTGGCATAACCACTTTATCCCTTGCATCTATTACCTTTTCATCAGGATTTTCATTTAAACTTTCTGAAATTTCGGTAATCTCGCTCTCTTCAATTCTAATATCAAGTTTTTTTACTTTAACGTCATTATTCTCAAATATAATAACATTTCCATTTTTAATTAACATAATCTACATTACCTCTCTTTTTTACAAAAGGGGACGGGCTTGTTTTGTAAATTTACAATTTAAGCCCGTCCCCTTTTGTATCCCCTTTTGTAAATTTACTATATTTAATATACAGTATGTAAGTGTTTATTGCAAGATTATTTTTCAAGTTTTACTTTTTAATAATTTTTTATACATAAAATTTGGACAAAAGAAATAAAATTCTCTTGCCCAAATTTATCATAAAACTGATATTAATCTCCAGCTAAAACTAATATACCTAATTTGTAACCTAATATACATTGCTGTATAAATAAGCTAGTTCTTAAATATATTAATCAGTTGCTCGACTATTAATGCACCCATAATAACCATATTCGTCCAAGCGTGGGACTAGTAACAGCCATTAAAAAATACAAGAACAATCTTAACTTTGAATATATTACATATATTTTAACCATACATTAAGCAAATTATATCTACAAACATATTATATAAATTAAGTAAATATAACTTTTGTACAGCTTGCGTACAAATAATATACTCTCATCTCCGACATATAATAATATAAGGTCATTACACTATTATATATCTTTGCTCGAACAATATAGAAAATTAATATAAACCTCCTATACTACTCTTATTTCAACTAATATCAATCTTATGCTATTATTATGTTCAAAAATTTTTTTATTATTCATCATACTTGTATTTTTCTTTATTTTATAGTATCATTAATTTGTATTATTTAACATAGGAGAAAGCTTATGAAAAGTGAAAAGTTTGATTTTTATAGTCCGATTAATTTAAAATCATATAACTTAGATAAAACCATGAGATATCAATTAGATATTTTGGGTAGCTTAGATTTTTTTACTAGAAGACATAGTGAAAATGTTGCAAATTTAGTTTGTAGAATTTGTGAATATTTTCATTTTAATCCAAAGTTCACCATTTATTGTACTATTTGCGCATACTTACACGATATCGGTAAACTCTTTATTCCTTCTGAAATTTTAAATAAGCCTGATAGGTTAACTGATGAAGAATTTGAAATAATGAAAACTCATACAACAAAAGGCTATGAAATGTGTATGAAGGATTTAAAACTACGTCCTTATGCAATAGGTGCTTTAGACCATCATGAAGCTTTAAATGGCAGTGGATATCCAAATGGTATTACTAAAATACCAATGGAAGCACAAATAATTCGTGTTGCAGACGAATATGATGCAATAGTTACAAAAAGACAGTATACAACTCACGTAAACATTTCTGAAACTTTAAGAGATTTGATTAAAGATGCCCAACCAGATCCAAAGTTTGTTGCATTAGATCATTTATCTCAAAATTCTAAAATTGGAAAAATTAATAAACGTGTTTTAAGAGTGTTATTTAAAGTTGTTATAGATGATATATTGTATGAAATTAGTTGTTTGTATGATTATTTAGATTATTTAAAAGATAATATCAAAAGATTAGAGTTAATACTCAAATACAATGATAAAATGAATGAAGCTAAAACTGATAAGAAAAGAGAGTATTACAGAGAAGGTATGAAGATGCTCTTCTTGATCGACGAAAATTTCGATAATTTTAAACAAGTTTATGAAGACTACAAACATGCTCTAGAAATTCGTAGTGATAGAGTAACAAAACTATATAACGAAATTAAGATTATAAAGAAGTTAGAAGTTTAATATAATAATAAATGAAGAGGATGATTTCCAAATTTGCTATTATATATATATAGCAAATTAAAGAAATCATCTTTCTTATTCTAGTCCAAAGCTTACCCCTAATGCATTATTTACTTTTGAAATTATATTTTCATCATCTATATGACCTATTTTTTCTTTTAATCTACTTTTATCTATTGTTCTTATCTGTTCTGCTAAAACTACAGAATCTGCTTTTAGACCATTATTTTGAGAACCAATTTCTATATGTGTTGGTAATTTTGTTTTTCCTGTTTGCGAAGTAATTGCTGCTGCTATAACTGTTGGACTATGCTTATTTCCCATATCATTTTGTATTATTAAAACAGGTCTTATTCCTCCCTGTTCTGAACCAACGACTGGGCTTAAATCTGCATAAAACATATCTCCTCTTCTTATTACCATATTCTTCACTCCTATTAGTTTCTATATTTAAGGTCTATTTTTTAATATATTTTAAAAACAGTTTAAGATAGTTATTTTATTTCTATCTCATTATATAATATGTAAACTATATTTTCTCCGTTAATATCTTGCACTAATAATTTGGATGGCTTCGCTGTATTTTTATCAATATATAGAGTTTTCTTACATATATATTTATTTACTTTTTCTTTTACCTCCATTATCACATTATTTTCTTCTTCATATATACTTGTTTTATTGCTTTCTTTCAATTCTGTATAATCTGATATAAATGATTCTAGTGTTATAAAATTATCTATTAAATATTCATAATTTTCATAGACTTTTTCTAAATTCAATCTAGTATTTTTTAATATAAGATTTTGTCCATTATATTCTATTTCTAATCCCTCTATATTACTTGGCTCTAAAACTACTTGTTTCGTCTGCTTAGTTTTTTCATAAGTTTGCATAATAACATATTTATTAGTATTTTTGTTGCTGTTTATTGTTGCTTCTATTTTTGCCTCATAAGAACTGATATTTAAAATATATTCCTCAATTTCCTCAATACTATTATTACCAAGTTTTAAATTTTTATAATCTTTTTTAGAGAAAAATATTAAAAAAATAACTATAATTATAATTAGAATTAGAAATGTTATTTTGATTTTATTATTTAATTTCTTTTTACTTTTTTTTAATTTATTATGCTTGGTTATATTTATTTTACTTTTACTTAATTTACTAAACATATCTTAACCTCCTAAACAAACAAAAAATAGATTAATTAAAAAACTAATCTATTTCATTTTATTTTATATATTTTTAAAGTATTCGTTAAGACAATCTACTAACTCTTGTTTGTTATCAATTTTATTTATTTTTTCTCGTAATTTACTTGCGTCTTTTCCGTTTCGTATATAATATGATAGATGCTTTCTCATTTCTTTTATAGCAATATTTTCTCCTTTTTCTTCTATAGCTAAATTAATATGTTCTAAAATAACATTTAGTTTTTCTTTATTGTTAACTACTCTTTGTTCTTTTCCCGCTAGATAGTTTATAACTTCTTCAAATATCCAAGGGTTTCCTATTGCAGCTCTTCCTATCATTATTCCATCTACATTAGTTTCTTCAAACATTCTTAGTGCATCTTCGTTAGTCTTTATATCTCCATTTCCTATTACTGGTATATTTACCGCTTCTTTTACTTTCTTAATTATTTTCCAGTCAGCCACACCAGAATAGTATTCTTCTCTTGTTCTCCCATGAATTGTAATTGCTGATACTCCTGCATCTTCTAGTATTTTTGCTACTTCTACTGCTACTATGCTATCTTTATCCCAACCCTTTCTTATTTTTGCTGTTACTGGTACTTTTGAAGATTTTACTACTTCTTTTGCAATCTCTTCTAATAGTTCTAAATTTTTTAGTAGTCTACTTCCATCTCCATTTTTTACAATTTTAGGCGCAGGACACCCAAAATTTATATCTACAATATCCACAAAATTCCCCACATATTCTGCTGCATATTTTAATGCTTCTATGCTACTTCCAAATATTTGAGCAGCAACAGGTCTTTGTTCATCCTCTATGTTTAGCAAAAGCTTTGTTTTTGAATCATCATAATACAAGCCTTTGCTACTAATCATCTCTGTACAGGCTAGACCGGCACCATATTTTTCGCATATCAACCTAAATGGCAGGTCTGTTATACCTGCCATTGGTGCTAAGAGTATATTATTTCTTAATTCTACATTCCCTATTTTTAACTTTTTTAAAAACATTTTTATTTCCTTCTACTTTTATATTGTTTTTTCTTATCTTTATATTATTTTTCTATTTATTTCAATAACATTAATCAATGAAAATTGCTTTTTGTCGTCTTCCTGAAATAGCTAACAGTAATCCTATCATTATAAAATTACTTAAAAGTGAACTTCCTCCATAACTTACAAATGGTAGAGGTATTCCTGTTATAGGTAAAAGTCCCATGGTCATACCTATATTTTCTACCATGTGAAAGAAAAAAACTCCTGCTATACCTGCTGCTATATATGAGCCTAAATCATCTTTAGCAGTTTTTGCTACAAATATAGCTTTGGTAATTAGTATTACATATAGAATTATTACTCCTGCCGCTATTATAAATCCCATTTCTTCTGCAATCAATGCAAATATGAAGTCTGTGGTTTTTGGGTATAGAAAGCCTAATTGGGTTTGGTTTCCTTTAAATAACCCCATACCAAATAACTCCCCTGCACCTATAGCAAGTTTTGATTGAATTATATTATAGCCAGCGCCTCTTGGATCTAAATCTGGATTTAAATAAACATCTATTCTTGTTTTAGCATGTTCTGGTAATACAAAGAAGTATAAAAGTGGAACTGCTATAACTACTAATAATATAGCTGTTACTATATATCTCTTTTTTATTCCTGCTACGAATAACATAAAAATCAGTGCCATAATAAATGCTAAAGCTGTTCCATAATCCGGTTGTTTTATAATTAAAAGTGTTGGTACTAAAAATACTAATAGTATTAATAGCAATTTCCCAATTCTACTAATTTCGTCTTTTCCATTTTTTTGTATCTTTGTTATGACTAATGCAAGCATAAGTATACATATAATCTTTGCAAATTCGGCTGGCTGAATTGAGGCCGAACCTATATTAAACCAGCTAGTAGCCCCATTAATAGGTTCTGTAAATAGTACGCCTATTAAAAGTGCTATTATTATTCCATACAATATTGGAGATAATTTTGCTATAAAATTATAGTCAATAAATATTATTACTATCATTACTGGCAAACTTATAATCAGCCACATAATTTGTCTTTGTAATTCTTCATAATTAGAATTTTGTGTAGCTGAAGTTAATGCTACTAGTCCTATTGCTACAAGAAGAATGGTACAAATTAATATCCCCCACTCTATATTTTTAAGGATTTTTCTTTTCATTCTCAACCTCTTCTATAACATTTTCGTCTTTGCTGTCCTGTTCTTCTTCTTTTTCTTTACTTGTTTGCTCTTCTAAAGTACTAGTTTCTTCTTCTACAACTTGATCATCTTCAATACTATCTATATTCTCTTGCTCTTGCTCATCATTTTCTTCTATATTTTCTTGCTCATTTTCCTTATTTTCTTCATCTTTTTCTTCTTTAACTGTGTTATTTTCTTTGTTTAATGTTCCTTCCAATTTTCTTGCTTCATTTTTTATTGTAATAATTGGTATGTTAGCATATAAAGCTGGGGCACCAATTTTTCCATCTTCCCCTTCTTTATTTGTTAGTCTTACATCTATTGCTTTTTCATCTATATCTATATACTTTTTTATAACTTCTAAAATTTCCTGTTTCATCATTTCTAAAAAGTCTGCTGAAATATTTGCTCTGTCCTGTGCTAACACTAAATGCAGTCTCTCTTTAGCAGTACTTTTAGATTCTTCTTTTTCGCTTTTTCTAAATTTCTGAAAAAACTGTGTTATGCTTTTGAACATATTTTACCTCCAATAGTATTAATGTTTACCTTTTGCGAAAAAACCTCTCATTTTACTAAATAGACCTTCTTTTCTTCCAGGAACTGTTACTTCTATATTTTCTCCTAATATTCTTCTTGCTATTTCTGTATACGCTTTTCCTGATGGTGCTTTATCTTTAATAACAACTGGCTCTCCCTTATTTGTTTGAGTTATTATGTATTCATCATCTGGAACTACGCCTATAAGATCAATAGATAATAAATCTACTATATCTTCTACATCCATCATTTCACCTTTTTTTACCATCGCTGGTCTAATTCTGTTTATAATGAGTTCTGGATTTTTTATTTCAGATGCTTCAAGTAATCCTACAATTCTATCAGCATCTCTTATTGCTGATATTTCTGCTGTTGTAACAACAATAGCTCTATTCGCACCAGCTATAGCATTTCTAAATCCTTGCTCAATTCCTGCTGGGCAATCTATTAGTATATAGTCAAATTCTTCTTTTAGTTTTCCTATTAGTTCTTTCATTTGTTCTTCATTTACTGCACTTTTATCTCTTGTTTGGGCTGCTGGTAATAAAAATAATTCGTTAAATCTTTTGTCTTTTATTAGGGCTTGTCTTAACTTGCATTTTTCTTCTACAACATCTACTATGTCATATACTATTCTGTTTTCTAAGCCCATTACAACATCTAGATTTCTTAAACCAATGTCTGTATCTACTAATGCAACTTTTTTATTTCTTAAAGCTAAAGCTGCACCAAGATTAGCTGTTGTTGTCGTTTTACCTACTCCGCCTTTTCCGGATGTTATAACAATAACCTCTCCCATATATTTTCCTCCTCATAAAATTAAAGCAACTTTTTAAAGTTGTATTTTGTTTCAATAAAAATGCATAATTTTAAACACATATATTATATACGGAAATCCCCAAAAGGTCAATGTTTATTAATAATATTTACAAAAAAATGCAGTGATTTTTCTCACCGCATTTTTAATATTTAAAAACTAATCCATGTTATTTTAGCATATCCGTCTCCTGTATTTGCACCATCAGTTCCTGTCGCAGACGTATCTAATGACCAGCTTGTAGATTGATAATTACTTGTGCCTTTGCACCAACCTCCTCCATAAGAGTAGTTGTCATCAGAAGCACCGCCTCCGCCATATCCGCCTTGTGATCTTCCATTACCTCTAGTATAGTATGCACCTTTTGCATCATAAGTTATAAATTGTGATATTCCCATTGTATTGCTTGTAGCTGAACTTGATGTTCCCGCTTTAGTGGCGGTTGAATATGCTGTATAATTATTAGGAGATTTATATGAAGCAGCTTGCCCATTATATCCAGTAGAACTTGTATTTCTATATGCACAATCTTGGCTTCCGCCTCCACCTGCTACTGCAAGTAATGTTTCATAATTTATACTTCCCTTTGTAAATTGATATCTAGAATCTGTTATTGAACTTATTCTCTTAAAGGCAAATGTTCCGCCTCCTCCACCTCCAGCAGTTCCGTCCCTTGCTGTAGCTTGCGTACAAGTACCTTGTCCTCCTACTACTAAATCTACTATATCTCCTTCTTTTAAAGTAAATGTTGCTACAATTTTTGCACCTTTTCCTCCAGTTCCAGTATAACTTGTTCCATAGGTATTTCCACCAGAACCTGAAGCACCTGCTAGTTCAAATTGATATTTTCCATCTGCTGGTGCAGTAAATGTTTGCAAGCTTCCTGTATAATTAAATGTAAATAATTTTTGTGATGGTTCTTTACTTGTTGTTAATTCTTTATAAATGTCTGCAGCCTTACTATTATCAGCTTGATAACTTTCTTTTACTTTTATTGCTGTAATAATCTGACTTTTTATTGCAGAGTTGGAAGTTATAAATATTGCTGAAAGAATTATTAACATACTAAATAAAACAACTGTAACATAAACTGCAATTGAACCTTTTTGACTTTTTACTTTTTTTGTCCTCAAGTTCATAAATTCCTTCCTCCATTTTATCTTTTGACTTATTTTTTTTGATTAAAAATATACAACTATATCATAATTCAACTTTACTTTATTGTCAATTATTCTACCAGTATTTTTCTCATATTTTATATTTTTATTCTTTTTTGTTGCATACATTATTTCTAGTATTTTTGACCAATTTTTCTAAAACCATTGATAAGTTCAAAAAAAAAATATATAATATTAAAGGTAAAAAATAAAATTATTATTTACAGGAAGTGTTTTAGATGAAAATGAGTGAAAAAACTAAAGATATTATAGAATGGATTATTTGTATATTAGTTGCTTTAATATTAGCACTATTAATTAGATATTTTATAGGTACACCAACAATTGTTAAACAATCTTCAATGAAACCTACCTTAATTGAAAATCAACGTCTTATACTAAATAGATGGACTAGAACGACAAAGCAAATGCCTGAAAGAGGAGATATTGTTACATTAGAAGCACCATCGGAAAAATATGTTTACGATTATGACGAAAATAATGTAATCGCCAGATATGATAATGAGCCAACAAATTGGTTTAATAAATTTGTATACTATTTTCTTGAAATAGGAAAAGAAAGCTATATAAAGAGAGTTATAGCATTACCTGGTGAACATTTGGAAATAAAAGACGGAAAAGTATATATAAATGGAGAAGAATTAGACGAGCCATATCTTCAAGAAGGTGTGACTACACAAGTTGGAAGTGACCAACCATATTATGATTTAATCGTTCCAGAAAATTGTGTTTTCGTAATGGGAGATAACAGAAATGCTTCTACTGATAGTAGAGCTTTTGGTTGTGTTCCTTTAGAGAAACTTGAAGGTACTGTATGGATTAGATTTTGGCCTTTAAATTTATTTGGTAAAGTTTAAATAATTTATGTCATAAGGAGAAATATTTTGAATTTTGATAATATTATTGGAAATGACAATATAAAAGTGCTTTTAGATAATTTAATAAAAACCAATAGTTTAGTTCATAGTTACATGTTTATTGGTACAGATGGAATTGGTAAAGTGCTTTTTGCAAATGACTTTGCCAAAATGATTTTGTGTCAAAATGAACCTAAGGTATGTAATAGTTGCTCTTCTTGTATAAAGTTTGATAGTAAAAATCATCCAGATTTTATGCAAATAGATTCTGAAGATGGAAAAAGTATTAAAATAAATCAAATTAGACTTTTACAAGAAAAGATATCTGAAAAGCCAATAATTTCTAATAAAAAAGTATATATAATTAATAACAGTGATTTAATGACAGTTGAAGCACAAAACTGTCTGTTAAAAACTTTAGAAGAACCACCTGAATACGCAGTTATAATCTTGGTATTATCTAATGAGAATAAATTATTAAGTACAATTAAGTCCAGATGTACAAAGATAGCTTTTCAAAAGCTTACTAATAATGAGCTAATGAAATATGCTAATTCTAATAATTTAGAGCTTAATTCTTCGCTATTATCAGTTTGTGATGGAAGCATTTCTAAATTATTAAATTTACAAACTAACATTGAATCATATAATTTGCTTGATGATATTATAGCTTCATTTTCTAATGATAATATTATTGATATTTGGAATAAGTCAGAGATATTATATAAATCAAAAGATAATATTATACAATTACTTGAATATTTTAATAATGTATTTCTAGAAAAATTAAAAAATACAAAAGATACCAAATACATATCAGCAATAAAAATTATAGAAGATACTAAGAATAAGTTATCTAATAACGCAAATTATGATATGTGCATTGACAATTTATTACTACAAATATGGGAGGAATTTAATGAAGGTTATAGTAGGAGTTAGATTTAAAAAATCAGGAAAAATTTACTTCTTTAATCCTGGAAATTTACATATAAATTTAAAAAATAAAGTAATCGTCGAAACAGCTTTAGGAGAAGAATTAGGCGAAGTAGTTGCAAAAAAGAAACTTTTAACTGACAATGAACTAAATTCTCCATTAAAAAAAGTTATCCGTATAGCTAATCACAAAGATATAAAACATGATGAAGAAAATAAAAAGAAGGAAAAAGAAGCTTTCAAAATTTGTGAAGACAAAATCAAAAAATTAAAATTGGATATGCATTTAACAGATGTACAATATACATTTGATAATAGTAAGCTATTATTCTGCTTTACAGCAGATGGAAGAATAGATTTTAGAGAATTAGTAAAAGAACTAGCTGCTATTTTTAAAACTAGAATAGAGTTAAGACAGATTGGTGTAAGAGATGAGGTAAAAAGAATTGGCGGAAATGGAGTATGCGGAAGAGAACTTTGCTGTTGTTCTTTCCTAAATAATTTTGAAACTGTCTCTATAAAAATGGCAAAAGAACAAAACATGTCTCTAAACCCTTCTAAAATATCTGGAAATTGTGGTAGATTAATGTGCTGCTTAAAATATGAGCAGGAGGTATATGAAGATAAATTAAGTCATTTACCTAAAATAGGTGCTGTTGTCCAAACAGAAGACGGAGAAGGTATAGTAGACTCAATAGAAACTTTAAAAGAAATCGTTAAAGTAAAATTAAAAGACGACAATAATGAAACATATTATAAAAAGTATGATGCCAAAGATTTAAAAATTATTAAAAATGCAGATTCTGAGGTAATTGACGAAGAAGAAAAAGAAAATATGGCAGAACTTCAGAAACTGGAAGAATTAGAAAAGCAGGACAAGGAAACAGAAAAAAATAATGAAGATATATTTTAAGGAGGTGATTTTATGGTATATAGAATAAGCGACAAATGTATAAGCTGTGGTGCTTGTGCTGGTGCTTGCCCTATGCAATGCATTTCTCAAGGAGACGAAAGATATGTTATTGATGAGTCTGTTTGTATAGGTTGCGGAACATGCGCTAATGTATGCCCTATGTCTGCCCCAGAAGCACAAGAATAATTTGTAATAATATAAATTTAGGTAGCATATTTATATATTATTACATAATAATACAATACATTAAATAGGAAATTTGAAATTTAAACAATACAAAGTTTTCTAAAAATTATTAATTTTTTCTTAATTTTATATTGCATTAAATTTTAATTTGTTGTATAATGTTATCATATTATGTCGGATAAGGAGGATGTTCTATGGAAGAAAAGAAATCAAATGGATTAGCTATAGCTTCATTAGTTTTAGGTATAGTAGCTATACTATTTAACTTCATTGGTCTAGGAATAGTAGGACTAGTTTTAGGTATAGTTGGTATAGTTTTAGGTGTAATGGCTAAAAAGAAAAATCCAACAGGAATGGCAACAGCAGGATTAGTATTATCTATCATAGGTACAGTTCTATGTGCTTTAATATTAATAGCTTGTGCTGCATGTGTTGGTGCAGCTGGATGCGCAAGTACATCACTTTATTAATAATAAAATTTAAATTAATAAAAATATTTACGGGTAAACAATTTATTTGTTTACCTATTTCTTTTTAATTAGTATATAATATCTTTAATTAGTGATAATTTTATGATATATTTTATATAGAAACATATATTTTTTAATTATACAAGGGGGATTAATAAATGTTACCATTCATTAATGTATTTGGAAAAGAATTTCCAATGTATGGTATAGTTATTTTTATTGGACTAGCTATCGGTTCAGTGATAGCAATTCAATATTTTTCTAAGTTTAATAATATAAAAAAGGATGACGTATTATATGCAATACTTTATGCACTAATTGGACTAGGTATAGGTGCTAAATTATTATATTTCTTAACTAATATTCCTTTTATGATAGAAAGTTCTCAAGAGATTGGCTTTTGGAATACTATAACTCAAATGTTTACTGGTGGTTTTGTGTTCTACGGTGGACTAATTGGTGGAGTATTGGGTGTATATATATACTCAAAGCAATTTAAAGTTTCTTTTAAATCGTTATGCTTAACCTTATTTCCTGTAATACCACTTGTACATGCTATTGGAAGAATAGGTTGCTTATGTGCTGGTTGCTGCTATGGAATGGAATATAATGGTTTTGGTGCAATTACATTTCATAATTCATTACTAGCCCCAAATAATGTTCCATTGTTTCCTATGCAAATAGTAGAAGCGATCTGTAATTTTATCATATTTTTAATCTTGTTAGTTACATATAAAAGATTTTTAGGTACATATAAAACAGTAGGTCTATATTGTGTTTTATATGGAATTACAAGATTTACTCTAGAATTCTTTAGGGGAGACCTAATAAGAGGTATATATTTTAGTCTATCTACTTCACAATGGATTAGCATAGTAATTGTTATCATAGGAGTTATTTTACTTTGTGGACAAAAGGGACACACCATTTTGTCCACGATAAAAAATAAGAAAAAAAGTAAAGCCTAAATAATAAGTATTTGACTATAATTATAATTTAGGTTATACAATTTTTATCAACATGATACAGAAAACTGTGGACAAAAAGGTGTGTCCCTTTTGTCCACAGTTTGTTTTATTCTTTATTGCTCATTTCTTCTAATTTTAATAATTCTTCCCATCTTCTATCTACTTCTTTTTGGAATTCCTCTATCATCCACTCATTTCCTGGTTTAAACATATGTTTAAAACGTTTTTGTGGTTTTAAGAATTCTTCTATTGGTAGTTTTTTAGCTGGCTTATATGTTATTTTATATTTTCCATCTTCTATCTCATATAATGGCCAGTAGCATGTTTCAACAGCTAATTTATTTATTTCCATTAACATATCTGTTGGATATCCCCAACCTCTTGGGCATGGAGATAAAACATTTAAGAATGTTGGTCCTTCTGTATATATTGCTTTTTCTGCTTTCTCGTATAAATCTTTAAAGTTCATATATGCTATTGTTTGTGCAACATATGGTAAATGGTGTGCTTCCATTATTTCTGTTAAGTCTTTCCTTGATTGCATTTTTCCAGGAATAACAGTCCCTGCTGGGCTTGTTGTTGTATCTGCAAATCTTGGTGTTGCAGATGAACGTTGAATACCTGTATTCATATATGCACCATTATCGTAGCATACATAAGTCATATCATGTCCTCTTTCCATTGCACCTGATAAGCTTTGGATACCTATATCATAAGTTCCTCCATCTCCTCCAAATGCTATAAATTTTGTATGTTCGTCTTCTGGTAATTTTCCTTGCTTTTTCATTGATTTATATGCTGCTTCTGCACCCGATAAAGTTGCTGCTGCACATTCAAATGCTGTATGAATATATGAATCTGTCCATGAAGTATATGGGTATATGAAGCTTGAAACCTCCATACAACCAGTTGCATTTGATATTACTGCATGGTCTTCTGGTTTTAGTGCTCTTAAAATCATTCTTGCTACTGGTGGTGCACCACAACCTGCACACATTCTATGTCCTGAAGTAAATCTTGATGGCTTTTCTGCCACTATTTCTTTCATATTATATGCCATAATTCTTTTACTCCTTTCTTAATCCTATATATCTATATGGATTTTCTATTTTCTCTTTTTTACGGTCTTCCATAAGGTCATTAAATACTGATTCTATCTCTTTTGAAGTCGTATCTCTACCACCTATTCCATATACATAACTTACTGTAGGAACTGTGTTTTTATTCAAATACATACCTGATACTACGTCTTCAAATAAAGCACCTCCAACTCCATTTAATGAATCTGCTTTATCAAGTACTGCTACTGCTTTTAAATGTGATAATGCTTTTGCTACTTCTTCTGCTGGGAATGGTCTAAACACACGAATTTTTAAAAGTCCTGCCTTTATTCCCTTCTCTCTTAAAGCATCAACTACGTCTTTTGTTGTTCCAGCTGTAGAGTTCATACAAACTATTGCTATTTCAGCATCATCTAGTCTGTATTCTTCAAATAGTCCATATTTTCTTCCTGTCATTTTTTCAAAATCTTTTGCTACGTCTAGTATAACTTGTTTTGCTCTTCTCATAGCTTCTGCTTGTTGATATTTATGTTCAAATAAATATGCTTGTACGTCCAATGGGCCTATTGCTATTGGCTCTTTTTTATTTAATAAATAATGTTCTGGTTTATATTTTCCTACAAACTCTTTTACCTTTTCATCTTCTATTAACTCTATATTTTCAATAGAATGTGAAGTTATAAATCCATCTTGGCATACCATTAATGGAAGTAATACGTCTTTATTCTCTGCAATTCTATGTGCCATAATTAAATTGTCATAAGCTTCTTGATTTGTTTCAGAAAATAATTGGATCCACCCACTATCTCTTACTCCCATTGCATCAGAATGATCATTATGGATATTAAGTGGTCCTGATACTGCTCTATTTACTAAAGACATTACTATTGGAAGTCTTAAGCTTGAAGCAATATATATCATCTCCCACATAAGTGATAATCCATTTGCAGATGTTGCTGTCATAGCTCTGCTACCAGCCGCTTCTGCACCAATACATGCGCTCATAGCACTATGCTCACTTTCAACTGCAACAAATTCTGTATCTACTTGTCCATTATCCACAAATGTTGAAAAATATTGTGGAATTTCTGTTGATGGTGTTATAGGAAATGCTGCTACAACATCTGGATTTATTTGTTTCATCGCTGTTGCCGCTGCCTCATTTCCACTTAAACGCTCTCTTATACTCATTATATCCTCTCCTTTTAATAATAAATTCTTCTTATCCTCTTCAAATTGAAAAAAGAAACAAGTATTGCTAGGCAAACGAGCTTTAAATTTATGAGGCGTACAATTGGTACGTTGAATAAATTTAAAGTGAAGTTTAACAACGCAAGACGAAGTTTATTTTTTCAATTTGCTTATTCGCCTTCAACTTTCATAGTTATAGCCCCAAAAGGACAAACCTTTGCACAAACCCCACAACCTTTACAATAATCATAGTTAAAGTCTGTTCTTTTTTGGTCTTTTCCTACTGGTATAGCATCTTCTGGGCAAACTGGAAAGCATAATCCACATTGAATACATTTTTCTGGTATATATACAGGTTTTACACTTCTCCAATCTCCTGTTTTAAATTCTCTTGCATTACCAGCTTCATAAATATTACCTGCAATAGTCATCTTGCATGCTGATGTATCTTTATTTATATCTGTCATTTTACTTTCCCTCCTTATTTTACTTCTTTAACTTCTTTTAAAGCCATTTCCAAAGCCTTCATATTCCCATCAATTACTTCTGGTTTCTTTGCAAATTTATGTTTAAAAGAACCTTGCATATCATTTAGGAAATCATTTTCATCCATTATTTTGCTTACTTTAATAATTGCTGCAAGCATTGGAGTATTAGGGAAGTATTTACCTAAAGTTTCCATTGATATTTTTCTTGCATCTATTTTATATACTTTTCCACTATATCCTTTTAGTGATTTTTTTATCTCTTCATCCTCTTTTACAGTGTTTATAACTATTGCACCTTCTGGTTTTAAACCTGCTGTAACATCAACACTATCTAATAGAGTATCATCTACTACTACTACATAGTCTGGCTCATAAATATTGCTATGTATCCTAATTGGTGAGCTACTTATTCTGTTATATGCTGTTATTGGTGCCCCCATTCTTTCTGGACCGTACTCAGGAAATCCTTGTATGTATTTTCCAGTATTAAATGCTGCATCTGCTAATAATAATGATGCTGTCTTAGCACCTTGTCCACCTCTTCCATGCCATCTGATTTCTATCATATCATTCATATTTTGAAAAACCTCCTTTTCTTGTTTAAATTAACATTTACAGTATATATCTTTAGCCCAAAATAGTCAATATTTTCTGACCCTTTGGATAATAAAAAATGTAGTTTACCGTTTCAGTAAACTACATTTTTTATTTATCTTGCATGATAAATATACTCTTCTCCATTAATTATTATTTTTATATCAATAGATTTATTATCTTCCTTTATATTATCAGGTATTTGTGCTACAATATGATATCTCATTGTTTCCAACGGATTTATTTCATATAGATTTGTATATCCATTAAAGTCTTGTCCGTTGTCCTCTTCTACTACTAAGAAACAGTCATATTCATAATTTTCATCATAAATAAGAGTAATATTTCCTACAATAGAATCTTGCTTTATAGCTGATGTTTTTAAATTCTTAATATCTGCAATTAAATCAAAATATATTTTTCCTTTTTCCTCTGGGTAGTATGTATAATACCCAGATGCTGATGGTGGTAATATTTCTTCCTTCATATTAGATTTTACTATCTTAATTTCACATACATTTTCTACTTTCAAAGTTTCATTTGCTTTTATTTCTATTGGTTGTTCATTCAAGTTAATACTAGGATTTTCATTATCTTCATTCGAATTTTCTTCATCTGTTATAGATATTTCATATTTATATTCTTTTCCATTTGCATTTATAATAAGCTTTACCATCTTTCCTACTTCTATTGTATTTTCTGGGACTTGAGCTGCTATATGATATGTCATAGTTTCTAATGGTTTTATTTCATATAGATTTGTATATTCATTAAAGTCTTGTCCGTTGTCTTCTTCTACAATTAAAGAGCAATTATATTCAGAATTATCTATATATAATTTAGCTGTAAATAAAGAATTTTGTTTTACAGCAGATGCTGTTAAATTTTTCACGTTTGCAATTACATCAATATATACATTTCCTTCATCTGCTGAAAAATATGTATAATATCCTGATGCTGATGGTGGTATTATTTCTTTAGTTGCTCTATTCTTTAAAATAGTAATTTCCACATCATCGCTCATTGCTACAGTTTGATTCATTGTAATAGTTTGTTCATTACTTATATTGCTTTCATTTGTTTCCACAAATGTATTTATAAAGTTTCTTATTACCCAAATAACTCCTACAACGATAGCAACCAATGCAATTACTCCAATAACAATCCCAATAATTAATGCTTTATGACTTTTTTTATTGCTTGTTTTAATGTTTTCACTTTGATTTATTTTTTGATTTTCCTTTAAATCTTCTCCTATTTTGTCTTGTAATTCCTTTGAATCATTCATATATTTTCCTCCTTCTATTTTCTATTTATTATTATATCATAATAAGTAATGTCTTTCAATATATGTTTAAACATTATTTTTTCATTCATAAAAAAACAGCTATATAATAAATTCAGCTGTTTTTTACTATGTTTCTATCATTTATTTCTTTGTTGGAATTCTTATTACTACTTCTGTACCTTTTCCAACCTTGCTTTTTATATCTATGCTTCCCTTATTTTTATCTAATATTTCTTTTGCAATAGAAAGTCCTAGTCCTGTTCCACCAAGTTCTCTACTACGCGCTTTATCTACTCTATAAAATCTTTCAAATATTCTTGTTAAATCACTTTCTGGTATTCCTATGCCATTATCTATTACTTTTATATATGCATCATTATATACAAATCCTACATATACTTTTATAGTTCCATTGTCAGGAGTATATTTTATAGCATTTGATAATATGTTTAGAACTACTCTTTCTATTCCATATTTATCTGCTACTACTGGCGGTACACTAGCTGTTACAAAGCATTCTACATGATGACCTTTTTTTTCTATTTCAAATCTTAATTTTTCTTGGCATTTTTTTACGAGTTCTCCTAAATCAAAGCTCGTTACCTCTTGAGTTACCTTCTTATTGTCATATCTTGACAATGTTAAAAGGTCTGTTACAAGTTTTGCCATACGTCTTGCTTCTGAAGAAATAACTGTTAAGAATTTCTTTCTAGTGTCTTCATCATACTCGCATTCTAATAATGTATCTGAATATCCCATAATAGATGTTATTGGTGTTTTTAACTCATGCGATACGTCTGCGACAAATTCTTTTCTCATATTGTCAAGTCTTACATGTTCTGTAATGTCTTGTATTAATGCAATTACTCCGGCTGGTCTATCATTTTCGTCTTGAAATGGCGCAAATAGTATGTTTATATATTTATCTCCTACATTTTTTCTTTGTTCTGAAGAGGTCCAGCTCTCTAAATATACTATCTTTTCTATATTTATATCTATAGCCAATTTCTTAAAAATTTTATCAAAAGTATTTTCTTTTTCACTTAACCCTAACAATATTTTTGCTGCTGGATTTATATGTATTATATTTCCATCCATATCAAATGCAATTATACCATCAGTCATATGTAGTAATATAGTTTCTATTTGTCTTTTTTGTCTGTTTACTTCATTAAGTTTTTGATTTAATTCATTTGTTACTATACTAAATGCATTCTCTAAATCTCCTACGTCGCCTGCGTCCCCTATATTTGGTACTTTATCTTCTATTTTTATATTTTCACCTGATGCAATTTTTTCAGCACTTTTTATTAACTTTTTCATTGGAGATACTACCGATTTTAGCACAAAATATCCAATTAAAATAGATATTATAGTATATGCAATCATAGATATTATAACTATAATTTTTGCTTGAAATAATTGATTGTTTATACTTTCTATCAATTCAATATTAGCTTGATTATTTCCTATACTTTCAAGTTGATTTAGCATTAAAATATAACTTATTCCTAACCCCAAAATTAGAATAATTCCAACTATAAAAAACATAATAACAATTTTCAAATTTACATTTTTTTTCATAATATATAATTGAAAAGATTAGCAATTATTAATTGCTAATCTTCTCCATCCCTTTCTTTTGATGATAAATAATATCCTACTCCTCTTTTAGTAATTAATAATTTAGGACTTGATGTGTCTTGTTCTATTTTTTCTCTTATTCTTCTTATTGTTACGTCTACTGTTCTAATATCTCCATAGTATTCATATCCCCAAACCTTTTCAAGTAATGCCTCTCTTGTTACTACTTGTCCTGGTTGGTTTGCTAAATATCTCAATACTTCAAATTCTCTTAATGTTAGTTCTATAGGCTTTCCTTTTACTTTTACTTCAAATTCATCCAAGTTAATAAATAGATCTCCAATACGAATAACTTTTTTGTTTGTATCGTTTTTATCTGTTTCATTTTTTGTATTCGAAGTCGAGTTATTTAGTTCAGCTTTTCTTAAATTTGCCTTTACTCTTGCTACTAGTTCTCTTACACTAAAAGGTTTTGTTATATAATCATCTGCACCTAGCTCTAATCCTAGAATTTTATCTATTTCTTCATCCTTTGCAGATATCATAATAATTGGTATATTTAATGAGTTCCTTATTTTTTTGCATACTGTTAAACCATCTACTTTTGGAAGCATAATATCTAATAATATCAAATCTGGTTTTTTTTCAAATGCCATTTCTATTCCTGCTTCACCATCATTTGCCTCTATTGTATTATATCCTTCCTTTTGTAGATTATATACTAAAATGTCTACAATTGGCTTTTCGTCATCTACTATTAATATTGTTTTTTTTGCTTCTTCATTTCTATCTTCTTCCACAAAAAATTCACCCTTCTTATTTTTCTTTAATTATATTTATATCATAGAAAATCCAAATATACAAGTATTATTTTATGTTTTTTTATTTTATTTATATTTCCTCCTCATCTTTTTCAGCTGTTTTATTTTTGTCAATTTCATTTTCTCTCGTCTCATAATCTGTTAATTCTATATTTCCTTTGTCGTCCATGCTAAAGTCTTTTACTGCTATATCTGATATTTTTCTATATAACTTTTCTAATTCTTTTATTGCATTAACTTTAGTAATATGATCTGCCTTTAAATCATTAACTATTGATTCATAGCTTCCTGTTTGAACTATTAAGTTCACAATTTCTCGTGGTATAGTATCTTCTTTTCCTAAACCAAATAATACTCCATAATCATTATTATATGCTTCTCTCTTACCATATTGATCTTCATTTATTTTTACAATAGCATAATAGTTTCCATCACCTTTATCAAAGCTATAATATAGTTTCACATCTTCTCTTTCTACTCCTCTTAAATCTGCCATTTTATCCTTAATTACATTAAAGTTTAAAGTTCTAATGTCCTCTATCATTTCTATTACATCATTGTCTGTTAAATTTGCAGTTTTAGGATTAAAGTCCGCAAAATACTCATCATACCTTTCCATCATTTCTAAAGTATCTTGTTCTAAACCTAAATTCTCTTCACTTACTCCCATTTCTTGCATTTGTGTTACTGTAGGTTCTGGTTCTTTATTAAGGCTTCCTGTTACAGTTATACCCCCTAGCCCAATTCCTGCTGCTAGTATAAGTGATGCTACTTTTAATTTTAATCTTGTTTTTTTCTTTCTTTCTTTTGCTCTACGAGCTGTTCCCTTTTTAGCTGTGTATCTTTCTGGAAATTGAACTATATTTTCTCTTCCTCGCATATTATTTCTAGTATTTCTATTTTGCTGTATTGGCCTTCTAACCTCATATTCCCTTCTAAATCCACGTGCTTCATCATTCATTCTTATCACACTCTCTTTTTTCTTTTTTTAAATTATATATTATTTTATTTTTTTGTCAAGATATCCAAAACATAATAGAAGACCTCACTATTTGTGAGGTCTTAATGTTTCAACCAGCCTTGCGTCTGTTCCATTCTTCTCTAGCCCTCTCCTGTTTATATAGTTTAACTTTGCGTTTCACTTTATAAACAAAGGTGTTAATCTGGAAAATCCAGACTAAGAGCATTGTAGGATACATTGCAAATGCCAGAAGCAATATTGCTGTTTTCACAACGAAGTTTTGATTGCTGAAGGTTCTTATGACCATGTCATCAGAGTTATAGATTTCCTGCCGTAAGCTGTGGTTTTCCAAATAAGCTTCAGTCATTGAATCAGTCTTAACTGGTTGCTCGTTGTAGAAATTTGCATTGTCATTTAAGACAATAAGCTTTGCTGACGTTGCAACAATCTTGTTGCTTGTACGGATGATTCCCACTGTGCCAAGTAGCAAGGCTACGAAGGTCATCAGTATGATGATTGCCCGAAGTTTCTTTTGCATGTTTTACCCTTCCTTTTCAAAAAAGTTGATACATATATTATACCATTTTATTAAGTTTTTTTCAAATTTCTACCTCTACATTATATATTCTTCCGTCATTTTTTAATATAATCTCATGTGCTTCTATTTGTTCTTCATTAATTTTTATTTTAATTTTCTTATCACTATTTTTATTATTATTTATAACTTTTATATTGTAAATACTTTCTCCATATTTATACTTTATACTATATTCTTTCCAATTTTCTGGAATATGTGGCTCTATTTTTAAGATATTTTTTTCTAAATTGAATCCTAATATATATTTTAGCCCTGCTTCATAAAGCCAACTACTAGATCCAGTATACCATGTCCATCCACCGCGTCCAGCTAATTCTCCACCATATATATCTGCTGCAATAACATATGGTTCTACCTTATATTTTTTTGCTTCTTCTTTGGTTTTTGCATGTTCTATTGGATTAATCATCCTAAAAAACTCAGTAGCTTTTTCTCCAAATCCTAGCATTGCTTCTGCAATTATAGTCCATACCGCAGCATGTGTGTATTGCAGTTGTGGACATTTTTTCTATCCTACTTTTTTCTCATAACTTTTTCTAGCACATATAAAATTTAATTTTTCTTTCATTTCTTGTAGTGGTTTAAAATTGAAATAAATATCAACTTGCTTGTCGCTATGAATTTCAATTTTTTCTATAAATTCTCTAATTATTTCTTTTGTTGGTTTCTCCATATTAAGAAATTCTTCTATCAAATTATCTAATCTATTATCATTTTTTGTCTTATCACTTTCTCCAGATAGTTCTTTTTCAAGCTCTTTGATGTTTTGTTCATATCCTTTTACAATCTCTTTTATTCTATTAGCATTTTTCATATATTCGTCAAGTGTGATAATTCCTGCCAGTCTGTCATCATACATTACTTCCAACTTTCTAGTTTCATTGTTTATTGCTTGTTTAAAAGATTCTATTTGCTTTTTTATATCAAACTCTTTACATTGTTTTGTTTTAGTTTGTTTTGCTATTTCTTCTAGTTTTTTCGTATTTGTGTATTCCTTGCAAACTTTTCTTAAAACTTCTAACATTTGTTCTTCAAAAACTTGATAATTAAAATTGTGTGGTGAACATATATCAAATTTTCCAAACCTTCCATATCTTTGGCATCTACCATAAATATTTCCGTTTTTATCTGGACTTCTTATTCCAA
>CALXVB010000007.1 GCA_944391855.1 uncultured Clostridia bacterium
GCCAAACATTCATTAAATGCACATTTTCTATTTTCTTTTCCTTCCATTAACTTTAATATTCCTTTTATTCCTATTGTATCTAGTGAAAAGTTTACAAATGCCCTTGGAAATCCATTTAGTTCTTCAATTCTAAAATCTGTATCCAGTGCTATACAAGGTCTTTTTACTATTTCAAAAGCCTCTTTTACTTTTGCAGTTGCTATTTCTTTTATGTCATCACTTCTAGGTTCATCTAATTCATATTTAAACGTTGTAAATTTTAAATTTTTGAAATATTTTTCAGCAGATTTTATCTTTCCCATATTATGTGTTACAAAAATAATTTCTTCTTTCATTATTGCCTCCAATTGCTTTTAATCTAATATTTTTATAAATAATGATTTCAATATATTATATGTAATATTTATTGTAAATTATTGGTTAATTAATATTTTTATTCCTAATATAGTCTCCTTTAAATTCATTTTCTAATATATCCATATGTAACTTATCATAATATTTTCCATTCAAAAATATTTGTTCTCTACTACAACCAGTATCTTTAAAACCACATTTCAAATAACACTTATGAGCTCTTTCATTTATAGAGAGAAGATCCAACCTTATACTGTGTAAATTAAGATATTTAAAACCATATTCTAGTAACAGCTTTATAGCTTCTGTACCATATCCATTACTTCTAAAATCTTTATCTCCAATAAAGATTCCGAGTACGGCACTTCTTTCAATCCAATTAAAATGTTCTAATCCTATAGTGCCAATCAATTTATTATCTTTTGATTCAATAATATTAAAATTTCTATTTTCTGTATTTTTAGCTGAATTCTCAAGCCACTCTTTTTCTCCAACTATTGTTGTTATTTGTCCACTTCTTCCAGTATAGTCTGTTACTTGAAAATCATTCATCCATTCTGTAAATTTTTCTAATTCTTCATCTGTTGTTCCTTTTGGCGATAAATATATTCTATCTCCAATCAATTTCTTAAAAAATCGCATATTTATTCCTCCTCTACAACTTATCTTTCATTAATTATTACACTCTCAAAAAATCTTTCTTGGAGTTGCGTTAATGCTCTTATTACATCATTCATGCTTAGTGTAATTTGTCAGGATTCTATTTTTTTATTGAATGTATTTTTATACCACTTATTAAGTTGTTTTCTATTATGGAAAATAAACACCTTTTCCTGGTTAACTTTACTTATTTTTTCTAAAACTTCATTTCTTTTGTTCTTTCTCCAGTTAACTACAAACAAAAAAAATTTCCAGTTCATCTGTTCTTTACATCCTGGTATCTCTTCTTTTTCCTTGCCATGATTTTTTAAAAATCTTTTCATTATTCCAATCACTTGTGCAAAAGTTGAATAATCTAAATATATAATATAATCCGCTTTTTCTAAACGCTGTTGTAATGTAGAACGGTATGTACCATCTATAATCCATTTAGATTGATTAGCTTTTTCAATAATTATTTTATCACGTTCAGCTTTATCTCGAATTCTCCAATTTTCTAAATGATGTATTCCATCAATATGATAGACAGGTAAATTTAATTCTCTTCCTAAATTATTAGCTAAAGTTGTCTTGCCAGTTCCACTCCCACCAATTATACATATTCTTTCCATAAGCATTCTCCCCTACAAATTAAACTTTCAAAAAAATATATCTAATTAATAAAGATTATATGTCTGTTAATTATTCCTCTTTTAGATATTTTTCCCAATCCATAAAAGCATGACCTATTCTTAATACTAATGCTTTAAACTTTTCTTCATCAACTGTATAAAATATTATATAATTTCTTACATTGACTTTTCTAATGTTTTTATGCCCTGTTAAATCTTCACTTAAAATTGGCATACTTCCTGCTATATTTTCTAAATCTTTCAATTCTTTTTTAAATAATATCTTGTATTTCTAATTCCGTTTTCTTGGGCAGTTTCGGCATGCCTAATTAAATAAATTATAGTATCTAACATTTTCCGTAACTCCTTTTCCCATTTTTATGATTTATATTATATCAATGTAAATTACTTTTTACAACCGTTATAGTAAATTTTTACAACAAGTTCGATAAATAATTCAAAATTTATTTCTTAAAAAATTACTCTATACTTTTTAGTATAAAGTAATTTAAAATTTAGAATTTGCATATATACTTACTTTTAAATATTTTACCACTCTTTTTTAAAATTTACTAATTCTGAAATATAACCAATTAAGCAGAAAGGTGCTAAAATAAAAGTATATAGTAATACATAAACTATAAATGCAAACTTACTTCTTTTTTCTAATCTACAATCAATTTCTTTTAGTGCTTTTTTTCTTTTAAATTCGATTAATAAACAAAGTAATAATCCCAAAGGAATTACAAGCAGTGAAATCCATCCAATTAGTAAAGGATTTCCTAATAATAGTAAAATAAGCCCTAATGGAACAAATATTAAAAGTGCTAAATCTATAAATGGAAAAAATATATTTAAACACATTAATATTTTAGACTTTTTATTAAGTTTTCTTGATGTTAATACTTTTACTTTTTTAAATGCCTCTATCATACCTCTAGCCCATCTTTTTCTTTGTTTACCTAATTTATTCCATTTTTCTGGAACTTCTGTAAATGCAATAGCATTTTGTGCAAAATTAGTCTTGTATCCTTTGCTTAATAATTCCCAAGTCAGAACAATATCTTCTCCTATACAATTTTGCCATCCGCCTGTTTTTTTTAAGGCTTCTGCTTTATATGCGCTAAATGCCCCCTGTGCTACTAATGTTGAATTATAGTTTCCTTGTAGCATTTTGACTCCGAAAATTCCTAAAGTGTAATCCCACTCTTGTAATTTAGTTACAAAACTTTTTTTAGCATTTTTTACAAATAAACATCCAGCTGTTGCAACTGTTTTTTCGTCAGAATTAACCAATTTATTCATTATATTTTGAATTGCTAATGGATGAAGAATAGTATCACTATCAACTGTAATAACGTAATCTGTAAGCACGCATTGTAAACCTTTATTTAAAGCCGCCGCCTTGCCCATGTGTGATGATTCTATAAGTTTAATATTTTCTTCTAAATCCATTTTTCTCAATAATTCTAACGTTCCATCTGTTGAACCATCATCTATAATATTTATATATATTTTTCCTTTGTATTTTTGATTTTTTATAGACTTTATTGTTTCTTCTATACATTTTTTTGAGTTATAGACTGGTATTAGTATAGTTACATCTTCATTTTTTTGAGTACATATTTTTTTGTTATTTTTATTGCAAAGTAGACTAACAAAAGTAAATACATAATTAAAGCCAGGTATTAAAGCTATAAATGTTACAAGATATATTGCCAAAAAATATCCAAAATAACAAGATATATCGTTAATCCAATTAATGCTTATAAATATTGAGAAAATAAGATAAAGTAATGCAAATGTTATTGAGATAAAAAACATTTTCTCACCCTTTATATATCGTATGAAAAATGATATATAAAGGTGATTATTGTAAAATTATGTCATTTTTCTAACATTGCATATAATATATAGAGGTGAAAAAATATGAATAAAAAAATTTTATTACTTCTACTGGTATTAATTATTGTGATAATAGGTATACTACTATTTGTAAATAAATATTTTAATAATAAGAGAGAAGATATAAAAATATTTGCCTATCCTTATGGGGCATATACAAATGAAACAGTAAAGGCTTTAAAAAATAATGGTATAGATATGCAATTATATGATATCGGAATAAATAATTTTAATTGTTTTAATATAGATTATATAAAAAGAATAAATGTCCCTTGTGAAATGACAGGTATAGAAATTATAGAAGAAATAGAAAAAGAATAGTCTTGCGCTATTCTTTCTCTAGTGGATTGCGAAATCCATGCCATATAATTTAAACTTAAATCCTTGTAAATAAAGGTTCTATGCCCTCTAATTTTAAACCTGCTTTAGGTTCTATTAATTTCCAACTTTTTTCGTGTAAATCTAAATATTTGCGTATTTTCTCACAGGCATTTGGCATAAATGGTTCAAATATATTTGCTAAATTTGCAATTATTACACTGCATGTATATATTGTATTGTTAAATCCTTCTATATTTTCTTTTTTCTGTACCCATGGTTTTTGTTCGTCATAATATTTGTTAGCAAGTTCTACTAATTGCATTGCTATATCGCTTGCAGCTTTAAATTCTAGTTTTTCTATATTCTCCCCTACTTCTTTATATGTCTCTTCTATTTTTTCTTTAATATTTTCATCTAATGTACCTGCTGGCACTTCTTCCAATTCTTTAAATTTTAAAGTTCTATTTACTAAATTGCCAAACTTATTTAATAATTCCCCATTATTTGTTGCAATTAATGCTTCTGTAGTAAAGTTTGAATCTTTTTTCTCTGGTCCATTATTTATTAAATGAAAACGTAATGGATCTACACCATATTGCTCTACTAATTCTATAGCTGGTACTCCATTTCCTTTGCTCTTTGATATTTTCTCATCATTTATGTTTAAGTATTCAGATGAAACTACTGTATTTACTAAATGGAAATTATCCTCCATTGCCATAAGTAAAGCGTTAAATATAATGCTGTGAAATACAATATTATCTTTTCCATGCACCATATATATTGTTGGATTATATTCTTCTTTCCAAAATTCTTCCCAATTCTCACCTAGTTCTTCGCATTTTTTCATTGTTGCTGTTATATATCCAAGTACGGCTTCTATCCATACATACATTTTTTTAGATTCATAACCAGGTACTGGTATATCTACTCCCCAGTCTAAATCTCTAGTTACAGCTCTATCTACTAAGCCTTGTTTTAAATATTTATTTGTCTCATTTTTAGCGTTTACTCTCCATAATCCGTTATTTTTCTCTACATATTCCTCTATATCTTTTTGAAATTTAGATAAAGCTAAATAAAGGTTTTTATTTTCCTTTAGCACTACTTTTTGTTTACACTCTAAGCAAATTCCATCTTTCATATCTTCGATAGTAGGAACATATTGGCAATTATCACATTGCTCTGCTTTAGTAGTTTGTCCACATTTTGGACATGCTATTTCAAGTTCTCTATCTGATAGGAACTTTTGGCAATGGTTACAATATGCTTGTGGCTCTAGTTTTTCATATATATATCCATTATCATACATTTTTTTAAACATTTTCATAACTTCTTGTTTATGAAAATCTGTTTCTGTTTTAGTATATAAATCATAAGAAAAATCAAATTTTTCTAATGTTTCTTTATCTCTTGCATGATAATATTCTGCTATTTCCTTTGGTGACTTTTTTTCTTTTTTAGCTCTCTCTGTTATTGGTGTTCCATGGCAGTCTGTTCCAGACACAAACATTACATTATCTCCTTGTAGTCTAAAATATCTAGCAAGAATATCTCCTGATATTAATCCTGCTATATGCCCTAAATGTAAATCACTATTTGCATATGGCCATGCCCCACCTATTAATATGTTTTTACTCATAAAAAACCTCCTACTATCTTCAAAATGAAGTTATATAAATTATAGCAAAGTAAAACCTACTTTGCTATAACCTTTTATCTATTTTCTTAAACTTTATTCCAAAACCAATCTAAACTATTGTCTATGCTTTTTTTCTTTTTAACTTTTGCCTCTATATCATCTACCCATAAATATGCGACAAATGAAAGTAAAACAAAAATCAAATCAAATACCATTGTAAAGGTTATATCTGAAAGTGCTTCTTCTGTAAGTGTTGTTCCTGTTGTATATATTATTGAGTGTATTATTAGTAAACCTACAAACACAAAAAGCATTATAGCTGTTATTATACTCTTTTTGGTTTCCTTTGCAAGTATTACAATAAGAGCAAATATTAAGGTTACTATTAATAGTGTTAATGGATTTGTGAAATTTATCATTGGCATATCTAAACCCCTCCCTTTTATATATTAATTTAATTTTTTCTCAATAAGTTTTGCTAGGTCTTTTGCTTTTGTTTCTAAAAGTTTTTTGTCAGTTCCTTCTATCATTACTCTTACTAAAGGTTCTGTTCCAGAAGGTCTTATTAAAACTCTACCATTTCCAGAAAACTCTTTTTCTAAGTTTTCTATAGCTGTCTTTATTTCCTCATCTTTTTCATAGTCGTATTTCTTGTCTCCAGATACTTTTGCATTAACTAGAACTTGAGGATATATTTTTATTATATCACAAACTTTTGAAGCTGGCATATTTTTTTCTAAAATTATTTTTGTTAGCATTAGTGATGTTAAAATACCATCTCCTGTTGGATTATAGTCTAGCATGATAATATGACCTGATTGTTCTCCTCCAAGATTATATCCTTCTTTTAACATTTTTTCAAGTACATATCTATCTCCTACTTTGGTTTCTTCGAAATTAACATTGTTTGCTTCTGCGTATTTTTTTAATCCTAAATTACTCATTACTGTTGCGACTACAGTGTCTTTATTAAGTTTTCCTTTTTCTTTCATATAGTTAGAGAACACTGCTAAGATAATATCTCCATCTATTTCGTTTCCATTTTCATCAACAGCTAGGCACCTGTCTCCATCACCGTCATACGCTATTCCTAAATTACATTTATTTTCCACAACATATTTTTTTAATACGTCTAAATGTGTTGAACCACAATTTTCATTTATATTTGTTCCATTTGGTGTATTATTTAATATGTAGTGTTTTATTCCAAGTGCTGTAAATACTTTTTCTGCCACAACAGAGGTTGCACCATTTGCTGTATCTATTGCTACTACAAAGTTTGAAGTATCTAGTTTTTCAAAATCCTCTTCAAAGTTTTTTCTAAAGAAGTATACATATTCGTCAAGTAAGTCTGTTCTTATTTCAGATACTCCTATTTTATCATTAACTGCTGAAAAATCATTTAATTTTCCAGAATCCATTACTTCTTCTATTTCCTCTTCAAGTTCATCTGGAATTTTCATTCCTTTATTGCTAAAGTACTTTACACCATTGAATTCATAAGTATTATGTGATGCAGATATAACTACACTAGCATCTGCTTTTAATTTTTTTGTAAGGTAAGCAACTCCAGGTGTTGGAAGCACACCTAAAATTTTAACATTTGCACCATAACTTAAAAATCCTGCTACCATTGCGCTTTCTATTAAAGTTCCTGATATACGTGTATCTCTTCCTATTAGTATTGTAGGCATATGGTCAGTATGTTTTGATAAAACATATGCCCCTGCCTTTGCTACTCTATATACTAAATTAGGGGATAATTCAGTATTTGCAATTCTTCTAATTCCATCTGTTCCAAAGTATTTTCTCATTTTTAACCTCCAATTGTCTCTGTCCCTAAGACATATTATACTATATATTATAAAATATGCAAGTATTTTTACTATTGTAAAACAAAATGTGATATTTCACAATATTTTTTACATTTTATCTGGCATTTGTATTCCTAAAAGTCTAGCACCATTTTTAAGTAACATATTTGTACAATATGTTACATAAACTCTAGCTGTTTGTAGTTTTTTATCATCACATATTATTTTATTCTCATTATAGAAACTGCTAAATAACTGCGCTATATTAATTAGATATCTAGATATAATATATGGCTCATTTTTCTCTGCTGCTTGTTTTACTATATTTTCAAAGTTATACATTTCCTTTATTAGATTTACTGATGCATTATCTTGTAGCAAATCCATATTTACTGTATTTATATCTGGTATTTTATCTACCTTTTCGAGTATGCTATTAGTACGTACATACATGTATTGTAAATATGGTCCTGTTTCACCATTAAAGTTAAGCATTGTATCCCAATCAAATACTTCGTCTTTTATTCTACTATTATACAAGTCATTAAATATTACAGCACCAATACCTACTTTTTTTGCAACTTCTTCTTTATTTTCTAAATTACTATTTTTTTCTTCAATAATTTTAGATACTCTAGATATTGCTTCATTTAGTAAATCTTCTAATTTTATAATATTGCCTTCCCTTGTAGACATTTTACCAGTTTTTAATTGTACCATACCAAATGGTACATGTATTAATCCATCTGTATATTTTTTATCTAATCCTAGTAGTTTTGCTGTTTCAAAAACTTGCTTAAAATGGAGTGTTTGCTCATAAGAAGTAACATATATTGCTTTATCAAAATTATATGTTCTTGCTCTATACATTATTGCTGCTAAATCACGTGTAGCATAGGTTGTAGAACCATTTGTTTTTTCTATAATACATGGAGGCATATCATATTCGTCTAAATTAATAACTCTTGCGCCTTCTGATTCTACTAACTTTCCTGTTTTTTCTAATATTTCCACTATTTCTGGCATTTTATCAGAATAAAAAGCCTCTCCATTTAGTGAATCAAAATGTACGTCTAGTAAATCATAAACTCTTTGAAATTCTTTTAGGCTTAAATTTCTAAATTTTTGCCATAATTCTGTACAATATTTATCTCCATCTTCCAGTTTTTTAAAATTATTTCTACATTCTTCTAATACACTTTCATCTTCTTTACATAGATTATTAATCCTTACATAAATTTTGGTAAGCTCGTCTATAGGGTTGCTTTCTATATCATACTCTTTGCCCCATCTTTTATATCCTTCAATAAGTTTTCCAAATTGAGTTCCATAATCACCCAAATGATTTATTCCAATCACGTTATATCCTAAAAATTTATATATATTATATAAAGCGTTTCCTATTACTGTTGAACGTAAGTGCCCTATGTGAAATGGTTTTGCAATATTTGGAGAAGAGTAGTCTATTACTATTGTTTTGCTTTCTCCAAGATTACTACTTCCAAAGTTCTCTTTTTTATTACTAAATTCCTTTAAAACTGTTTTAACAATAGCTTGTGGATTTATATAAAAATTCAAATACCCGTTTACTACGTCTATTTTAGAAATTAGTTCTTCTTCAAATTTTAGTTTTTCTTTTATATCATTTGCTATCATTTGTGGGGCTTTTTTTAGTTCTTTTGCAAGTTTAAAACATGGAAGAGAATAATCTCCCATTTCTTTATTTGCTGGAACCTCTATATATTCATAAATATTCTCTATATTAGTAACTTTTTTTATTTCTTCTGTTATTATATTTTTAAAGTCTAACATTTCTGCCCTCCTCGCCTATTTTTACAAAAGGGGACGGGCCCCTTTTGTAAATTCTACATATCACTCTTTAATCTCCTAAATTAATTCCTATTGCTCTAGCTGTTTTGACTAGTTCATCATCCATTGTTACTTTTCTTAAATTACTTTCTGGTGTATTTCCTGATACTGCACCGATTTTTGTATTATTTCCTACTACTTCTTCTAATGGCACACTGTTTAATTTTCCATCTTTTATAACTGTTAGGACGTTAAATTTGCCTTCTAGTGCAAGTTCCATTGCCTTTGAACCATATTTAGTAGAAAGTACTCTATCAAAAGCTGTAGGAGTTCCACCTCTTTGCATATATCCAAGCACTGTGCATCTAGCTTCTAGTCCAGTTAATTCTTCTAATTGTTTTGCAACTTGTTCTCCTATTCCTCCAAGTTTTGTGTTATCTACTCCTGAACCATTATTTCTCATGTTTTTAACATGTATCTCTCCACCTATTGGTTTTGCACCTTCTGCAACAACTACTACACTAAATTCTTTTCCCCTATTTTTTCTATTTATAATCTTTCTTGCAGCACTTTCAATATCATAAGGTATTTCTGGTATTAATGCTACGTCAGCACCACCTGCTATAGCTGACTCTAATGCAATCCAGCCTGCATATCTTCCCATTACTTCTAGCACCATTATTCTATGGTGAGTTTCACCTGTTGAGTGTAATCTATCAATTGCTTCTGTTGCAACAGATACAGCTGTATTATATCCAAAAGTAATCTCTGTACATGCAACGTCATTGTCTATTGTCTTCGGAATACCTATAACATTAATTCCTTTTAATGATAAATCTCTTGCAGATTTTTGTGTTCCATCTCCTCCAAGAGTAAATAAGCAATCAATCTCATCTTTTTTAATATTTTCTATACAAATGTCTGATAAATCCTTGTATACTATTTCCCCATTTTCTTCTACTGGATAATTGAAAACATTTGCATTTGTAGATGACCCTATAATTGAGCCACCTTTAGGTAATATTCCTACAGCATTTCCTGTAGAACTTGTACCTAGTTTTATAATATCATTTTTTAATAAACCTCTAAATCCATCTATGAATCCATAACATTCTATGTTTTTGTTTTCTGCTGTTTTTATTATTGCTCTTATAACTGCATTAAATCCCGATACGTCTCCACCATTTGCAAGTATAGCTACTTTTTTTAACATAAATCTTCTCTCCTTTGTAAAAAATTCACAATACTATTATACCAATAAATAGAAAAAAAACAACTTTTTTTGAGAGATTTTTTTGAAATTGTGTAACGAAACATATGCAACAATGTTTAACATGTATATTTAAAAAAAATAAAACTCTATATGATATTTTATATTTTATCATAAGGAGTTTTATTTTTCACTCTTCTTTTCATTTTACACAAAATTCTTTACATTCTCATTTACATGCCCATTATAACTAAAGCCACGTATGCTTGGAGTATATACATTGTAAATATAAAAGCCTCCCTCCAAATACAAGGCATAATATTGTCATCATAAGTGCAAGTAGAATATTCTGTAGTCCATTCATGATAATTTCCTAGTATATCATATATATTACTATAATTATCCAATTTTTTCCTCCCACAATATATTAACCAGATTGTAATATACTGTTTGTTCTATATTGCCATAAGTGCTATCTGTTGTTATAGCCAGCGAATATTCTTTTTCATTTGTCTGACTTATAAAATTTAATGCTGTATTCCATGCATAACTACTTATTAATTCGCTTGTTACATAATAACTAAATCTAATATATTTTTAATATATCTGTAACATTTTTGTAATATTTTAATCCTTATTCATTATATGTATATTACCTATATCCGCTTCTAGCTCTCTCGTAATAATATTCTGCATTTGTGCTATTTCTTCTTTTTTTACTTCATCTTCTTTAACAATAACATTTATACTCTCTCCATTAACAAAGATTATTAAATCTTCTATTCCTTTTGTCTTAATTAAGTTTTCTGCTATCATTATTGCATTTTGCTCATTATTTAACTTGGTTATCTCTACTTGAGCTGTTTTCTTTTGAGCTTCACTTACATTAGAGTTATTTAATATGTCTTGATAGTTTTCTATTCTCTGTGAATACATAGACTCTCTTTCCAGTCTAGAACTTGTAAAATAGCTGTCTATATCTTGTGTAGAATTTGTATTACTTGAACTTGTTGTTATTGTTGTATCGTCATTATTATTACTTGTATTATTTTCTAATGTGTTATCAATACTATTACTATATATTGTGTTAGTGTCTATGGTGTTCGTATCATCCGCTTCTTCTGTTAGACTATTACTATTCATACTATTTGTATTTTCTGCCACATTAGCACTTACAAGTTTTGCATCTCCAATACTTGCCATTTCCTCAGAATCAGCTATATCACTTGCTGTTAAACTAGTATTACCTTCTTTATTATTATTCATATAGCTTAAATAACCTGCTGTTATTATCATAAGCCCTATAGTAAAAACAATAATTTGGTTTCTTTTAAAAATACTCTTAAAAAAATTCATACTTCCTCCTTATCTGTCACTTCGGTGACAGGCACCATAGTGACATTTGTGTCACTTTTGGGGACAGGTTTAAAAGCGACAAACTTGTCGGAAAAAGACCTGTCCCTAAACCGACATTTCAAATACTTGTATTTTGTGTGTGGGTAGTCCTGTTACTGCTGCTACCGCTTGTATTATGTTTGTTTTTACTGTAACGTCATCTGCACCTTTTGCTGTTATTATTGCACCTTCTATGCTTGGACTTATTATGCTTTGTGTTATTAGAGTTTTACCGTTATCGTTTTCTTCATATATAACTTCTTTTTTTGTATCTGTTTGTGTTACTTTTCTTGTTCCTCCCTCACTATCTGTCTCTTCTGTGTTTTCTTCACTACTTTCTTCGTTATATACTGGTACTATTTTATTTGTTTCAGAATATGTTATCATAACTTTTACTTCTCCTACTCCATTTATTTTAGTAAGTATTTCTTCTAATTCTGTTTCTATTGTGCTTTTTTCATTTGAGGTTTGTTCTATTGTTTCATCACTTCCATTGTTTGTTATTTTTCCTGTGGACATACTACTTGCTAATTTTTTATTTGCATCTGTTGTTTGTGTATCATTTCCTCGTTCTGTTTTGTCTCCACTCCATATATAGTTTATTACTAGTATAGTTATTATTAGTATAATTAAGAAGACTGCTAAATTTTCTAATTTCTTCTTATCTGTTTTTATTCCTTTGGCTTCTGCATTTTCTAAATCTTTTGTCTCTCCCTCATTTATCTTTTCTTCTTTTGAAAAAAAGCTTTTTATTTTATCTATTAACATTTTTCTCTTCCTCCTAAACTTTTACTTACGTTTAAGTTTAATTAAAATTTAATTGTTTATCTTTTGTTTTCTTATTCCTTTATTTCCTTATTTTCTTGTCCTCATTAATTAATTTCTAATTTATCTCTAATTTATAGTTATATTATTTTCATTTATTTCATATACACTGCTTATATATTGTTTTAATTCTTGCTTTTGTGTTATATTTAACTCATTTTTTTCTCTATCACTACTACTTTCTTCTACACTTTCATTTGTATTATTGCTATTATTATTTCCATTTTCATTTAAAACCTCTATTTTGACTTTATCTATTTCATCTACTTTCTCTATTCTTTCTATTTCATTTTCGTTTATTGTATCCTTGTTTGGATCTGTTTGTATGTTTGAATTATCTGTGCTTTTTTTCTCATTGCTACTTTGTATATTGTTTACTTCTTTATTTTCTACGTCCAATATTACTTCTTGTATGCTGTATGTTTCATAATCTGATATTCCTATTTCTACATTATTTACTATGTATCCTTTTGCCTCTATTTTTGCCTTCATGTCTTCTTTTATCCCATTTACATATATATTCATTATATTTCCTTCATTTTCTATTTCTATATAATTTTGCATTTTGCTTGTTTCCTGCATTTCTTCTATATATTCATTTAAGTCTAGTATATCAGACACTTTAATTTCTTTTCCTGAAACCTTGGTAATCACTGGAGAAACTATTGTAAATAGCACATATACTCCTATTACAACTTTTATGTATTTCTTACTATTTCCTTCTGGTAATATCATTTCTATAATTGTGCCTATTATTACAGCTATTATTATTGCACTTGCCCAATCGCTTAACCATTCAATAAATTACCACCTCCTATATTTTCTCACATCTGTCCCCCAAGGTGACATGAATGTCACTTTGGTGCCTGGCACCAGAGTGTCATCTGTACATTAGTCCGCTGTTTGATATTTTTATGATTAGGGTAGTTCCTATAATTAACATTACTGATACACTACACATTATTGCTAAAAATGTTTTAAATGTATCTCCCATTTGTTCTAATAAAGATACTATTTTTCCATCTGCTATTGGCTGGCAAAGTGCTGCACCCAGGTAATATATTCCCATTAGTATTGCTAGTTTTACTATTGGAAGTATTACTATCCCTATAATAATTATTATTCCTATTATCCCTGTTGCATTTTTTAGTATTGAGCTACAGCCTATTACTGTATCTACTGCATCTCCTAATATTTTTCCAACTACTGGTATAAAACTAGATACTGCTGCTTTTGCCGTTTTTGCTGTTATTCCATCCACATTGCTACTTAAGCTTCCTTCTACTGATAAAAGTCCTACAAATATTGTTAGTACAACTCCTAACACCCATACTACACTACTCTTGAAAAATTTGGATAATTTATCTATTTGCACTTTGTCTGATATTTTAGATACGATTCCAAGTGAAGTTGATATTAGCACAAGTGGTATTATTATTCCTGTTATTAAGTTTCCTATAAATGTTATTATAAATAGTAGTATTGGCTGAATTAAGTTTGCAGAAACAATGCTTCCTGTAGTTATCATTAGTGTTATTAGAATAGGAACTAGTAAATTCATAAAATTAACTAAGTTCTGTATTGATTCTCTTATAATTTCTATTATTTGTACAAAGTTTGTCATGATAAGTGTTACGATAAGTATGTATTGTACATAATATGTAATTTGTGCTATCCCTTTATTTTCTAGCCCTTCGCTTATGTTCTTTAGAATGCTATGTATGACTACTATTACAAGTACTCCTGCTAACACTCCTATACCATCAAGCACTTCTCCTCCGTACTAAATTTAGAATACTTTTTAAAATTCCTCCATTGTCTATATTTCCTGTTATTGCTGAAGAGAATAGTTCTCCCATGTCTAGATCTTGGTATACGTCTTTTGTGTATTTGTCTGCTTCTTCTATAAAGGAGTTTATATCAAGCATTTCTTTTTGTGATTCTATAATATTTTCTGTATTTATATTATTTGTTGTATTTTCTTTTTCTCTTTCTTCTGTAGCTTGTACATTATTGGGAATTATTAAGGCTATAGCTATTATTAGTAATAAAAAGATTTTTTTCATTTGATTTTACCTTATAATTTATGAATATATTATGGTAATATTTGTAATACTGTTTCTAATAGACTGGAGATTATTGGTATTGACATTGATACAATTATTACTTTTCCTCCCATATCCACTTTGTTTGCTATGGCCGTTTCTCCTGTATCTTTGCATATACTAACTGCAAATTCTGTTAAAAATGCTATTCCTGTGATTTTTATAAGTAGTGTTAAAAATTCGCTATCTATAGAGGCTTTGTTTGAAAGTGAAGTTAGTATATCTACTATTCCACTTATTTTATCCATAAGGAATAGTAGTATAATGCCACCAGCTAAAAGTGATACATATAGGGTGAATTCTGGTTTATATTGTCTTATTATTATAATTATTATTAATGATATAAGTCCTACTCCAATTATTTTTATAATATCCATAATTTTCCTTTCACTTTATATTTTAGAGTCCAAACATGGTTCTCACTGAATCAAATAATGTGCTTATTTCTTTTATAACTAGTGTAAGTACTATAACTAGTCCTGCAAGAGTAGTCATCATTGCTTGGTCTTCTCTTCCTGCTCTTACTAGTACTTGGTGAAGTACTGCTACTAAAATTCCTATTGCAGCTATTTTAAATAATAAATCTATATCCATAAAAATCCCTTTCTCCTCTATTTTTAAACTAATATGATAACTATTGCTAGTCCTACAACCCCCCCTAATGTTCTATATAATTTTTCATTTTTTTGCTTTTCTTTTTCTGCTATTTCTATTTGTGTATTTAAAAAGTTTTGCACTAGTTTTATTTCACTTATTTGTCCATCTAAATCTGTTTTTCCTAATAATTTACTTAAAGATTTTATTATGTCTTTATCTTCTCTAGTTAGATTTGTGTCAGTTTCTTCTATTCCTTCTTCCCATGCTTCTCCTGCTGATTTTTCTTTCATTTTTTCAGAAGCAGTTTTAAATATTTTTCCTATACTTCCTGAAATATTGTTACTTATCTCATCAAAGCTTACTGGTATTGCTTCATATGTAAATTTTATTTTAGTTAAAAACATATTTAATGCATTTTTCATGTCTCGAAGTTCTTTTACTCTATTTGAGTATTTTTTTGCAATTATTTGTCCTGCCTTTACACTTCCTAAAAATATTAGTAATAAAATAAAGGTTTTTATAAATATCATTTGTTTTCCTCCTTACTATAAATTAACTTTATTTCTCTATTTTTTTCTATTAATATTGTTCTTTCTATTATATTCAAGTTATATAATTCTTTTAGTATTGGGTTTTGCATTATATCTTCTATACTTCCGCCATGTGCTGTAAATATTCCTTTTACTCCTGAAGTTACTGCATATTTTATTGCTTCTATGTCTTCTTTTGTACCTATCTCATCTGCTGCGATAACTTCTGGTCCCATTGCTCTTATTAACATTTTTATTCCTTTTTCTTTGCTAATGTTATTTAAAATATCTGTTCTTTCTCCTAAATCGTTTTGTGGCACTCCTTTATACATTGCAGCAATTTCTCCTCTTTCGTCGACTACCCCTATATGCATTCCTTTAAAATTTATTTTTTCTATTCCACTACTTATATTTCTTATGATGTCTCTAATCAAAGTGGTTTTACCCCTTCCCGGAGGAGAAAGTATAATTGTGTTATGTACTGTGTTTTCTTGTTTATTTAAAATATATGGTAAAGCCATATTACTACAACCTAGCACTTCTCTTGCAATTCTAAAGTTTAGGCTATATATGTATGATATATTTATTACTTGTCCATCTTTTACTACAGCTTCACCTGTTATTCCTACTCTATGTCCGCCTTTTACAGTAATAAATCCATTACAAATTTGGTTTTGATATGTATAAATAGAGTTGTCACAAATTCGTTGCAAAGTCTCTAGTATTTCATTTGTATTTATTACATAATTTACTTTTATTTCTTCTAAACTTGTCCTTAATAATATGTTTCTATTTGTGTATATATGTATCTCCTGAGTTTTGTTTAATATACTTTCATATTTAATTAATGTTTCTTTTATTTTATTTGGAAAATATTCCAATATATCTAAAATATTATTTGGCATTTTCTCTCCATCAGATTTAATATATAAAAAAATACAACATATATTAAATATATATGCTGTATTTTTTATTTTAGAACTTATTTTGATATTTTAATTTCTAACAATTCCTATCTCACAAACTTTTCCTGTTGCGTTATCATATGACAAACTTATTTCATAAGTATATCCTGAATTTATAGAATTTTGTATTGTAGTTATATTATTTACTGGATTTATAAATGCGGTTGCAGATGCTGCTGAATCTGTTTTTACATTAATTTGTTCATTTTCATTAGCTGTTAAATTGTATGTTAATACTGTTTGGCATAATGTTTTGGCTTGTGAGCCTCTACTACTTCCTTCATATACTTCAAATTGTGCATTATTTGCCTCAATTTCTTGTCTTTCTAATTCACTAAGAGTACCTGTTGTATTATTTGTATCTTCTGGCGCAGTTGGTCTATAGTCATTTGGATCTACTGTAGTTTCTGAATTTGAGCCTGAAATTATACTATTCATATATTCTTCAATTTCATCTACTTGTTCTTGCTCTTGTTCTAATGCATCTTCATATTCTTGCATGCTTTGTTCCATTGACTCCCACATACTAATTGAAGTAATATATGAAGGTGTTGCAATCCATGTTACTAATGGATTTGCATATTGTAGGTTATATCCCAAACTTGTCATTTGCTCTGTATTTATTTGAGCTATTCTTGTTCCAAGTTGTGTAATGAATGGTAATATTTGTTCTGCAGAATAATTGTTTAGTATAGCTGCATTTACTGTTGTTAGTGGTTCTATTTCTATGTTTCCATCAAAACTTACAGTGTTATTATATGTATATGTTATATCAAATGCATCTGTTGTTTTTACATTTATTGTATAATTTTCTGTAATGGCATTAGTATTTAATCCTGTAAAGTTAAGAATTAACCCTATTGTATCTCCAGCTTCTGTATCATCTAATGATATTTGATATGTTAGAGCGCTTTCTGTTTCCTCTTTTGTTATATCAAAAACAATATCATTATATGTTATATTAATTCTATTTGTTTTTCTATCATTTTGAGTTATGTTTATTTTTAAAGTGCCTTCTTCCCATTCTTGTTCTGTTATGTAGTCTATCTCAGATTGTATATTCTCTGAAGTAATGGCATCTGTCTCATCATAATTTTCTGCATACATTTCTTCCATTATGCTATTAATTTTATTAATCATAGTTCTGTCACTTTTTAATGTATTTAAAAGTTGTAAATAAATAGTTTTTATTTCTGAACTTGTTAATGTTAATGTATATACTACAGAGCCATCTGCATTTTCTACTTTAGAGAATTTTTCTTCATCTAAATTATTATATATTGGTAAAATGTATTGTGTTTGTATATGTGTTTTTTCTTCTTCTGTTAGATTTAAACTTTCTAATTCTTTTGTTGTTTCTATTTTATTTGGTATATTACTTACGTCCTCTACTCCGAATTTTTGTGCAAATTCTTGTAAATTATTATTTTCTATGGCTATGTAAGTTTCTGAAAGACTATCTGATTGTATTCCATATATGTCTCCATATACTTTAAATTTAAAAGGTAGTTTAACAGTATCTGAATAATTCACTGCTATGTCTTGTTCTGATTGTGTTTTAGCATTATCTACTTTTCCTGTAAAAGTAATATTTGTATTATTTCCAAATTCTACTGCCTTTTCATATTCTTGCATATCTAAACTATTTGAAGTATCTAGCAATATATCCACATTAGCACTTATCTCTCCATTTGTATTATATGGAGTACTTTCCTTTTTCAAAAGATATTCATTTACTGAATTTGAAATAAATCCATCTTCGCTCTCTACCAATTGCATAGCATATTTTCCAAAGCCTTGCTTTTCTGATAATAACAAGTCTGTACAAAAGAATATGAATGCAAATATTCCTCCTGCTAAAATTAAAATTGATAGTATAACAATTATTGTGATTATAATACCTTTTTTCTTCATATTTTTCCCCTCTCTTTTTTCAAAAAGCAGAAGCTTAAATCTACTTTATGAATTAAAACTTCTGCTTTTTATATAAATATTATATTTATTCTTCCCAATTATGATATACGTTCATAACGTCATCTAAATCTTCTAGATTATCGATTAGTCTTTGCATTTTTTCACTATCTTTTTCATCTAATTTAATATATGTAGATGGAACCATTTGAACTTCTGCTTCTAAAAATTCTAGTCCTTGTCCTTCTAGTGCTTCTCTTACTTTTGCAAAATCTTCTGGCAATGTTGTTATTTCATAACATTCATCACTAGCCACAAAATCTTCTGCACCATTGTCTAGTGCGAGCATCATCATATCATCTTCTGATAAATCTGTAGTAGTTCTATCTATTACTATTACTCCTTTTTTAGAGAATAAATATGATACGCAACCTGAAGTTCCTAAATTTCCTCCTGCTCTATCAAATGCATGTCTTACGTCTGCTGCTGTTCTATTTTTGTTATCTGTACTTGCTTCTACAATAACGGCTACACCATTTACTCCATATCCTTCATAAGTTATCTCTTCATAGTTTTCGTTGTTTCCTGCACCTGATGCTTTCTTTATTGCATTATTTATTGTATCATTTGGCATGTTATTTGCCTTACATTTTGCTATTACGTCTTTAAGTTTAGAATTACCAGCCGGGTCAGGTCCTCCTTGTTTTACTGCGATTAATAATTCTCTTCCTAACTTTGTAAATATTTTTCCTCTTGCTGCATCTGCTTTACCTTTTTTTGCTTGAATATTATGCCATTTACTGTGTCCTGACATGGTTAATTCCTCCTTCTTATTTCTTATTTTTATATCCAATAAATATTTTATCATATTTATCCTAGTTTGTGTAGTGTTTTTTCTATAAATCTTTTATACTTTCAATATTTCTCATTAATCTTCCATATTTTCATATAATGGTATTATAAAATTCAAGTTAGAATCCACTGTATTTGAAGCTTCATATATGTCTCTCATATTCTCTGCCTCTGATTCAGGTGCAAATAAGTTTTGCATATATTGGTTAGTATAAAGTTCCCCATCTTGATTTACAATATCAAACTTTTGTAAGTATAAAGTATTTTGCCCAACTTCTATATATCCATTCTTTACAAAGTCTACACCACCTATTAATGCTTTTTCAATAGTATCCCATCCTTGATTATATGCATATTGTGCTGCATTTTGCAATATTTCCTCAGTATCATTTCCTGTTGCTGCTATATTAAATGGGTTATATACAACCACCCCGTTATATTCATATCCTCTTGATAATACTGTTCCTTCTCTTCCTTGCTCTTGTATTAATCTTGAAGTTATAAAGTATGGGTCAACATTTGCATTTCTTCCTGCTTGTAATAACGCTTCTGCAGTGCTATCTCCTTCTAAAAAAGAATCTTCAGTAAGTGATTTTATTCCGTCTACTGTATGAGCACCTTCAGTATATTTTAGTTCTAGAAACTGAAATATATTATCCTCATCCAAAATATTTTTAGGATTCATCTGCTGCCTTATTGCCTCATCAGAAGCGCAAAGCCAAGATCCATTATCATATCTTCTATTTCCACAAACTTGGCATACCCAATCTTCTGGATATTCATAATAATCTGGTATTAAGTTTAGTGGATTTGTTCTAAAATCTGAATGTCCTTCATTTGATATTACTTCATCCCAGTCAAGTCTTGTATAGAAAAGAGTAAAGGTCCAATTTGGATGAGCTTCTTTTAAATTATCAATTAATTCTTTATACCCTGGATATTTTTCTTCATCTAAATTTGTTCCATCATATATTTCATATTTTTGTTTCTTTTCTTCATTAGCTTTAATTATGGAAATAGATATTATAGCTATAATCACAATTAAAATAATTGCAAGAAAAATCTTTATCTTAGTTGGTATTTGCTTTATAACTCTGCCTATGTTTTTTATAGCTTTTATTAAAACATTTATTATATTTAATACCACATTTTTTATTATATTTTTTAACTTTCTAAATTTATTCATATTTGTATGTGCCTCTATTTTACTCTTTATTTTTAATAATTTTTTTACAATTATAATTTTTTGTAATAATTATAACAGAAAAGGCAGATAATTTAAAATAAAATCATCTGCTTATAAGCTATATTATTTTATATTACTATTTTTTAAGTTGTAATCCATCTTTAAACGCATTTCCTACTCTTTCAGTAACCTTGTAATATCCATGAGTGTATGGATCAAAGCTAATTGCATTAACTAATTCGATATTAACATTTTCTCCTGTATAATATATATTGATTGTTAAACTCATATTAATTCCTCCTCTTCTTTGCTTTTCTTATTAAAGAAAATATAATATATATAACTAAAGCAATAGCAATTAGTGCTGATATATTTTTTAAATAAAAGATCCTGTTAATATTACTATTCTCATAAATTTTCTCCTTCTTTACTAATACTATTTTTATTTATTATTTAGTTAAACAATTAGTCTAACAATTTTAAAATTTCTTTATATGCAATATCATATATTGTAGTTTTTTTAAATGGAATATTTGCTTTTCTCATTGCTTCTTTTTGTTTATCTGTAGCAAATGTATATGGATATATCCCATACATAAAAGGGAAAAATAGGAATAAAAATTCTTGTTTTTCTTCCTCTCTCATATTTATTGCAAATTTGTCCACACTATGCTGCAGGACTTTCTTCTGTTATTCCCTCAGTATTTTCAGTGTCTTCTACATTATCTACTGTTTCTTCATTTGAGTTTTCATTATTACCACTTCCATTTTCTGTATTATCTTCTCCTCCTCCTGTACTTGGTTCATATATATCATTTTCAGGATTTGTAACGTCTTCTGGTATTTCATCATTTACTATATTTTCCGTATCTTCCGTATTTTCTATTACTTCGTTTTGAACTGTAGTATTTTCTATATCATCTGTTTTAACATCTTCTTCATCATCTGGATCTAACTCTAAATCTTCTTTATTATCAACATATACACTTGTTTCTTCGTCTGTATCTATATGTGCGTTTACTCTACTTCCACTATGCTGTGTACATTCCTCTGGCTCTGTACCTTCTAGGAAGTACTCTACATATGTATTTGTGCATCCACTTCTTGCAATCTCGCCAGTATCAGAGCATATTTCTTCTACTGATATTTTATTAGGCTGATAAAATCTGGCACCTGTAAATCCATCATGTATACTACGCATTACATTCGCCCACATTATTCCTGCTGGATTTTGATTGTTATAGTATATTGTTTCATTTTGGTCAAATCCAAACCATGTAACTGCTGTATAATATGGTGTAAAACCACATAGCCATTTATCATAATTATCGTCTGTTGTTCCTGTCTTTGCTACTACATCTATTCCTGATATTGAACAATATGTAGCTGTACCATTATTTCCATCCACAGGCTCTTGTAATAGTTTTTTTAGTACATAAGCTACTTGCTCTGAAAATACTGTCCTTTTCTCCTGCTTTTTCTTTAGAACTGTTTTTCCAGTATTATCTACAATGGAAGAATAAAATGTTGGCTCTATATATATGCCATCATTTGCTATAGTAGCATAAGCTGCTGCCATTTCAAGTGGTGTTATTCCATTATCTAATCCACCTAATGCTAATGGAAGACCTTCATCATTTTCAGTTAATGACGTTATTCCCATTTTTTCTAAATATGAGATAGCTTTTTTAGGTGTAATTTCTTCCATCATTTCTACAAATGGAACATTTTGAGAAGATTCCAAAGCTCTTCTTACGGTTATTTTTCCTAAATATCCTGAGTTATTTCCTGGTGCATATCCGTCTTCAAATGTTTTCTTTTCATCATCATATATAGTTGCACCAGTAAATATTTTTTCATTAATTCCTGGTACTAACACTGCTAATGGTTTTATTGCTGAACCTGTTTGTCTTTGACTCTGCGACGCTCTATTTAATCCTCTAAAAGTCTCTTTTTCTCCGAAGTCCACCTGTACAAGCTAGCACTTCTCCTGTCTGATGGTTTAGTATAACCATAGCAGCTTGAGACGTGTCTTCTCCATTTTCTGAATACAATATATATTGGCTCTTTAAAGACTCTTCTTCTACTTTTTCTTGCATATTTGAGTCTTGCGTACTATATATTGTTGAACCTGATAGATACAAGTAATTTTTTGCAAAATCTTCTGAAATATTTTTTTCTTCTGCCAAATCCTCTATAACTTCATTAATTAGAGCATCTGTGTGATATGAATAGATACAATCTCCTGTTTCTATTTCTCCTTCTTCGAAATTTAATCCATTATTTACTTCTGTTTCTGCTGATTTATATTCACTATCAGTTATTTTACCTAATTCTAACATTTTCTGTAGAACAGTTAAGGTTCTATCAGAAATATCTTCTTCATTATCATATCCTTCGAATGGGTTATAGTAGTTTGGAGAGTTATTTATTCCTGCTAAATATGCACATTCTGCTAAAGATAAATCTTCTACGTCTTTGTTAAAGTAATAGTGAGCACCAGTCTCTACTCCATACACATTTGGTCCTACATAAATTACATTTAAATACATTTCCAAAATTTCTTCTTTAGAAAAATAGTTTTCAAGTAAAAATGCTTTCCACCATTCCTTTACCTTACGTGTTACTGAGTCTGTATTATCACCGGTTAAATTTTTAACTAATTGTTGTGTAATTGTACTTCCTCCATAAGAAGAATTACCAAATGTAGTTATATAACTTAATATTGCACCACCAGTTCTTTTTATATCAATTCCATGATGAGAGTAAAATCTCTCATCTTCTATTGAAACATATGCATCTATCAGATATTGTGGCATATCTTCTATATCAACTGTCATCTTTTTCTGCTCATTACCTATCTCAGCAATAACCTCTCCACTTTTATCTAAAACAACTGAATTTTTATTAGTAAACATAGCTGTACTTAATACTTTCCAGTTATATGCTGATATACCAAGACAGATTCCAAGTACTATTAGTAGAATAAGTATAATGATTAAAATAGCTTTTCTTTTAATACTTTTCGTACTTTTTTTGTCTTTTTTATTCTTGCTTGTTTTAGAGTTCTTACTTCCTTTCGTATTTCTACTATTTTGTACATTTCTATTTATTTTATTATACTGTGAGTTATTTTTCTTTGCTGCTTCTCTTTTTTCCTTATCCTGTTTCATTTTTAATACAGATTTAGGAATCTCTTCTGCTTCGCTTATTATTCTTCTCAAAACTCCACTCCTATTCTATTACATCTTATAAATTCTCTTTTCTGGCTTAATTATTGATTGATATTTTCTTTTTTATTTTAATATTCACATATATATTTTATACCGAATTTCGATTTTTAGCAATAGCTCAATATATTCTCTCTATATCTATACGTGCATTAGTATACTCTACTTCTTCTAATGATAGTCCGTTAAGTTGCAGTATATCTCCTGAATTTAGTTGAAGTATAACTGTACTCGTTAGTGTGTATCTGTTATTCGAAATATCGCTTTGTAAAACTGGTCCTTCATTTAATGTTTCTAATACAGGCACATTATTTACGGCTAAAATTGCATTAAAATTAAGTGTGCCTATTTGATTAGAAACACCTGTTAATTGATACGAGATTTGATATATTCCATCCTTATTAATGCTAATCTCGCTAGAACCTAGAGTATGTGATAATGCATCTCCCACTAAAATTTGATTTTGGTTAAAATTAATTATAGCATTTCCTGTTTGTGTATTATCTCCGCTTTGTGCAATAGTTACAAGTATACTTTTATCTTGTTTTTGATTATTTATACATAAGAAAAGAATTGCTACAATTAATATAATTATTATACTAAAAATTAATGTTAATTTAAATATTTTACATTTATCTTCGCAACACATAAATATCTTCCTCCCTTCATAATATAATATGAAAGTGTGGACAAAAGTGACTACTTTTTTCTCAACGCTTGTATTATATCTATTTATATGTATGTTTTGTTACCAACAAAGAAAAAAACAAAGCTATGGAAATTATTAATCCATAACTTTGCTTTTCATAGTTTCTATTAGAAATTATGTTTACCTATGACAGTTTGTATTTCGTATTGTCCTCTACAATTTCAAGAGATAAAGTGCACTTAGAATACCTTCCAGGATGAGCCATAACATTGTAAATTACATCTTCAAACATGTAATTTACCGTGTTGCTCAATTCTCTTGCGCCAGTGTCTAATTTTAAAGACCTAGCAGCAATTTCTTCAAAGATTTTGCCATTGTATTGCAAAGATATTCCAGCATCTCTTAACTCTTTTTGATATCTTCTAAAGATAGAGAGTCTAGATTTTTTTAAGATTTGAACTAAGTCCTCCTTTTCAAGTGGTTTCATTTCCACGATTGTATCAATTCTTCCTACAAACTCTTCCGGCAGTCCATATTGAACAAGATCTTCTTTGGTGTATCCATTTTGCTTTTTATCACTTTCATGTAATGTAGTAAAACCTATTTGTCCCCGTCCTAGTCTTTTCTTTTTTATATCCTCTATTCCAGAAAAGGCACCACAGAATACAATAATTAGATTTTTTGTGTCAAACACTTCATCAAATGACAAGTAATATTTAGCACCTTCAATAATTTTTAGAAGGCTTTTTAAAACCTCAACACCCGATACGTCACTTGTATCTTTTCCGGCTTTTTTGTCAATCTCGTCTATTATCAGCATGCCTCTTTGTGCTTTTTCTAAGTCATAGTCAGCTGCTTCTAATAGATTTTCCAGCATATCTTCCACGTCACCACCATAATAACCTTCTTTTGTATACTTTGTGGCATCTTCGATAGTGTATGGTATGCGTAATCTTTTAGCAATTTGCTTTAGCGTTTCCGTTTTGCCAGTACCACTCTTGCCAATTACCAAAATATTGGACTTTATTGACTTTAAATAGATTGCTCTATAAATAGCCGTTATAATTTTCCTTACCACTTCATCTTGCCCTACAATGTATTGCCGTACATTTCGTTCCATGTTTTGAATTGGCGGAATACTTCTTCTCTTTTTGCCTTGATTAGCCCCTTTCTTAAATTGTTTCATACCTCCTGAATCTTGTATTTGTTTCTTTTTATTTCGTATTGCCATAGCTATTCTCCTTTCAATTTTGAGAAGAATTTATAAAAAGGATATGAGTAATTATATCACGTTTTTTTACTGTTTGTAAATAGATTATGACAACAAAACTGGAACAAGGGGACACACAAATCGTTCCTCTTCTATATAACTATTCCTCCACCATAGTCGTAGACGTCTAGTCCTTTAAAATCAATTAATTCTAATCCATATTTATTTAAATGATTTGTTATATTTTCTTTGTTTTCTAATTTGTTTATATCTCCAAATATAACGAATTTGTTGTCAAATATTAGTGTTGCACCACCAATAAACCCTCTCATTTCTGATAATGTTCCATCCTTTTTTAAAAGTTTTATATTGTTTTCTTCTATGTATAGTGCATCTATTCTATTTTTTTGCAATTCTTCTTTTATATTTTTATCTGTAGTAATACATGAATTATTACTTGTTACTGCTACAGAGCATTTAGTATATCCTTGATTTACTAGTATGTCTGGCTTTATACTTTTATCCGTATATTTACTTCCTATTATTCTATCTCCTATTTGACATACATTGTATAAAACGTCATCTGGATATTTTTTTCCGCACTTTAGTTGCACCTAATATAGAACTTGGTAAGTGTAACTGTGCATTTGGCGCTTCTATTATCTTATCATTTATTTTTGAGTAAAATATATCACTATGTCCAGATATTTCTTCATACACGTCATCTGATAATGGAAGTTTTACTACTTCGAAATATTTTTTTAAGAACTCTATTTCAATATCTCGTATTCTTTCATCTATAATTAGTTTTCTCATTATTTTATTTCACTTTCTTTTATACATTAATAGATTTTATAATTTTATATACTTTTTCTCTATATTCCTGCATTTTCTGTAAGCATAAATCCTGCATATACTGTAGAATATTCAGCTGTAATTTCTTTTACTAATTCTTTTTCATCTTCCATTAATGATTTACCTAAATTAGACATTTTTTTATCTAACTTTTGTGTCATTTTAGCACAATCTTTTAATTCTTTTTTTATGTTTTTTGGCACCTGCTTATCATACTTATAGTTTATTTTATGTTCTAAACTTGCCCAGAAGTCCATTGCCATTGTCCTTATTTGAATTTCTACTTTTACGTCTATTGTACCTATTGATAAACTAACTGGTACAGATACTATTAAATGATAACTTGAATATCCACTTTCTTTTGGTGTTGTAACATAATCCTTTTTCTTTAGCACTGTTACGTCTGACATATTTTCAATCATTTCTACTATCTTATATATATCTGGTATAAATGAGCAAATTATTCGCATCCCAGCTATATCATTAATGGTTTTAATTAAGTTCTCGTAATTAAGCTCTAGTCCTTTTTTCTTTAATTTATTAACTATACTTTCTTTACTTTTTATTCTACTACTTGTATGTTCTATCGGATTATATTTATGCAAAACTTTAAATTCTTCACTTATTGTATTTATTTTTCCTTCTAATTGTTGTAGTGCTGCTGTATACATAAATGCGAGCCTCTTATATTCCATATCTTCTTGTAAGCCATCCTCTTTTTTTACTACTAGATTTTCTATAATAATCAACTCCTTTGTATAATTTATACACTACTTATATGTCCATTATGTGTAGTTTTACTGTTTATTTGAATTTTTGTCAAATTAATTTATTCTTAATTTTACTTAATTTTATATTACATGCTTTATTATTTTATTTAAACTAGTGTCTGTAGTAAAATTAGAAACATTATATATAAATAGAACATCAGTAATTTCATTTTTCTTTGCATATTCTACATAATCAAAATTAGTATAACGAGAATCTAGAAAATGAACTTCGCTATAATTCTCACATAAAAATTGAGACATAATATGTGCATAAGAATCCTTAATCACAAGAAGTTTTTTATTGTTATCTACTTTAGTTTTTATAATAACTTTACTATTATTTCCATTTAAAAAATATGAATATTTGTCTTTTCCCTCTAAATATTTCTCATTAAAAATACTATTTCTTTTTTCTTTATCATATATTCCCTCTTTTATATTAGTATTAATGTCATTTTGATATACAAATATATCATCATGTATTTGATTTGGAACTTGCGCTTTTGAATCAAATGTTCCTAAAAATTCATTAGATACATTGACTCTATTAAAATCTTCTTTTGGGATTGCATCAATTTTCGCTACTTTGCAAAATTCGTTATATACTACATATGCACCATCACTATTCATATGGTGATCTGTTTTAAAGTATAGAGGATTTGTTTTATTTTCGTCTTTCAGTTTGCTTGTAACATCTATATTTATTGTGTTTTTAGTATTTAAATATATATTATTGATTATGTTTTCTTGATTTTCTACTTCCACTCCTTCTGGCAATTTATCACTATTTATATAAATAGAGTTTGGAATTACTAGGAGATAAGTGGATATATCTAACTCACTCATCTTTTGCGCAAAATTTGAAATAACTGAAATATTTTTTTCTACATTTTCTTTTTCTTTATCAGTATATTTGAATTTTTCAAATAGATATCCATCTTTTCCAATGTATACACCATTGTTTTCTTCTTTTCCCATTACATTAATTTCCCACCAAGAATTAAGTTTTAGATAAACATTTCTAAAAGCAAAATGGTCATTTATATATTCATTTACTCCATTTAGATACTTTCCTGACATAAAATCATCAAACGAAAAACTCGGTATGACTGCAAGCATTCTATTTTCTTCCTCTGAAAAAACCTGCTTTGGCCATATAAAATTTATGACTATTATTACAATCCATACTATCATAAATATTATGAAGAATATTTTATTTTTCATAGTCTTCTCCTTACTTTTATTGCTTCATTTTATTAACATTTTAAAATATATAAACTCTAAAATCTAAAATACAAAAATGGATTAAAACTATTATTTACTAAACTTGCTGTACTAAATAAAATAATTGACACATAACAAATACTTGTAAATACATAAAGCCCATATTTAGCTTTGTTTCTTTTATTCTCATTTTTTTTCAAGCTTTTTCTTTTTTGTTTTACTAAATTTAATATTTTATCTTTTATTTTAAATATCGGAATACTGCATATAACTCCTATTAAAATAATTATGATATAATTTTTTAAATAATATATTGTTTCTGCATTCACTAACTTTGAGCCACTAAATCCAAACATAGTGCTTAAATAGTTGGCAATTTGTTTTAAATCCTCAAATGCAAATATAACCCAGCTTATAAGAACAAGTATTATTGTATATAGACGACTAAAAAAAGCTGGTATCTTTTCTAATAGTTTTAAAATAAATACTTTTTCTATTATTAAGATTACTCCAAAATATACTCCCCAAAGTATAAAATTCCATGATGCACCATGCCATGCACCGAGTAAGTGCCCATACAATTAATATATTTCTTATTTGCTTTGGAAGTCCTTTTCTATTTCCTCCAAGTGGTATATAAATATAGTCTCTAAACCAACTACTTAAAGTTATATGCCATCTTCTCCAGAACTCTGTAATGCTTTTACTAATGTACGGAAAATTAAAATTCTCATCAAATTCCATACCAAATATTTTAGCTAACCCTATTGCCATATCAGAATATCCACTAAAATCAAAATATATTTGTAAAGCAAATGAAATAATCCCTAGCCAAGATAGTAAAACAGTCATTTCTCCAAATGTTCCTGTTTCTATAGCATTCCATAATGTTCCTACATTATTTGCTATCAAAACTTTCTTTCCAAGACCTACAATAAATCTTTTCATACCAATAGAGAAATTATCTAAACTTATCTTTTTATCCACTAATTCCTCATCAACAGTTTCATATCTAACAATTGGTCCTGCAATAATTTGAGGGAATAGTGTGGTATAAGTCAAGTAATTGTAGAAACTTTTTTCACAAGTTACAGTTCCTCTATATACATCAATTATATATGATAATGATTGAAATGTGTTAAATGATACTCCTATTGGTAAAGGTATGTTTAGAAGCGGAATATTAAGTCCTGTAATATTATTTACATTCGAAATAATAAAATCTGCATATTTAAAGAAGAATAATATTAACAAATTTACTCCTATATCTAACCATAAATACATTCTTTTTTTATTTTTGTTTTCCCAATTCTGATTTATTTTGTTTCCACACCAAAAGTCCATTACTGCTAAAATTAACATTATCGGAATATATCTTATTTCTCCCCATGCGAAGAATATAAAACTTGATATAATCATTACTAAATTCTTTAACTTTTTGGGTACGATAAAATATATTAAAAGCATTATTGGTAAGAATATATATAAAAATACTATACTGCTAAATACCATCCTTCTTCTCCCTTGTTATTTCTTTATTGTTTATATTATTACATTTATCTAATATCTAAATATTTAGTACTTTCAATTTCTTAATTGTTTTCTATTGTTTCTTACTTATTAAACTTCTATTTGATTAGGAATTACAAATTTTTGAATTCCCATGTATCCTGGAGATATCTCATATTTTTGGAATACAATTGTAACTTTTTTATCTTTATTAATATAAAAATTATGATATTCATTTTCTATTCCAGAGAATCCACCTTCTTCTACTGTAAAATATAAATTATTTTCATAATTTTCTTTCTGTCTTTCTTTTATTTGCTTATTTATCTCTTTATCAACTATTTCTTTATACTCTTCTCCTAATACATCTCTTAAGTTTAATTCTTTCCCACTTTCTATATCTATGTTATAAAAATATTGTTCTTGATATGCAGATGCCAAACTTTCGCTTTTAGTAATAACAAATGATATAAGCTTTTCGTCTTGATATGTTATCTCATAATCTATATTTATTTCAATTGGAACATAATCTTCCATTGTGCCTCCAGTTGCTAAAACTGCCTCTTTATATTCTTCTGCTCTTTGTCTTGCTTCTTCTAGTACTTCATTTATTTTAGAAGATATTTCGTAATTTATTCTATTTTCTAGGTCTGTATTTCCAGTATTTCTTATTGCTGGAACTTTTGCATTAATAAGTTCAATATCATTTTCTTCTTTATATTCTCTTACTGTAAACACTTCTGCAATAGTTCCAAGTATTGGTACATCTTCCATAGCTTTTGCAAAGCTTTCATTCGTATTTAATAATACTATAAATAAAGCAAATGTCGTAGCTAGCATTGCTGTAGCACCTTTAAAGTACATTTGTACACTCTTTCGTTTACGCGTTTTACTTTCATGTATAGCTTTATTTACAACATAGTCTAATTCTTGTGGAACTTCTATCATTTTGTATGCTTCTTTAGCTTTTTTTAACATACTCATACTTTTCTCCTTTCTAATTCCTTTTTTATCTCTTCTATGCCTTTATACAACCTAGATTTAACAGTGTTTATGTTTGTTTTTGTAATATACGCTATTTCTTCTATTTTAAGATTTTCAAAAAATCTAAGAATTATAACGGTTTTTATCTTTGGCTTTAATTTTTGTATAGCAGTATTCATATCTATATTTTCTACTAGACTATTTTCATGACTACTGCTATATAATTCTTTTGTAGCAGCTTCATAATCCAGAAAATATTTATTAGTTTTAGATGCTTTTATCGATTCATTTATTAAAATTCTATAAAACCACGTCTTTACATATGCTTCATTTCTTAAACTATGTATATTTTCAAGTGATTTTGTTATAGCTTCTTGAACAACGTCTAAAGCAATTTCTTTATCTTTAGTGTATGCATATGCGATTTTATATAATTTATCTTGATTTGACTTTATATAGTCTATTAGAATTTCTTGTGCCACATGTAACATTTGATATCCTTCCTATTTTCTTATTTTCTCTCGTTATCGTTTTAAATATTTCTTTATTTTACATAATCATTTATTAATGTATTTACCTTATTAGTATCATTTGATATACATAAAATAACATAATTTCCTTCTGCTCTAAAAACTTTATTGTCTATTTTCCCAACTTCTTCTGGCAAGTAACTTTCAAAAGCTTCTTTTCGTTCTTCTAATCTATCTTCTATTTTATTTTTTATGTTATTTAGATTACTTTTTTCTTTTAATTTTAATATTACAATTTCCTCACTTGTTGCGCCACTTCCCTGATAAGACACAAACTCCTCTACTTCGTCTGCTGTAAAGTTATAATCTGACATAATCATTTCGGAATTTACTTCTACTAATTCGTCCTCAAAAACTCCAGCCTCTATTATTTTAGAGGCTAAGTCTTTTGTATTAATTTGAATGTTTTTATTATTTTTATTTAAGAATATTATTCCTACTCCAACTATAACTATTAAAGCTATAACTATAAATATAAATATTTTTTTATTCATTTTCTTTTCCTCCGTAATTACAACCTATTTTAATCTAAGAATTATTTTTTAAATAATTCAACCATTTCTCACAGTAATCAATATCTAAATGTATTCCATCTGTACTCGCCTCTTCTGGCAAATATCCTTCACTATCTATTAAAGCAGACTTAACATCTAAATATATTACTTTTTCTTCTTTAGCAACTTCTTGTATTAACTTATTAAATTTTTCTACATTTTCATTGTTAAAAATATTATCACTAGTACTTTTACTTTTAGTCATAGGAATAATTGATTGAACATATATTTTGCAGTCTGGTTTTATTTTTCTAATTTTATTAATCAGTTCTTTATATTTAGCTTTAAAGACTTCCGGATATGACCAGCCTAATTCATTTACTCCAAGCATAATATATACAGATTTTATATTTTTATCTTTCATATCTTCTAATAATGTAATTTTTTCTCCATTATTTGTTTGTACAAATTTTTTAGTAATAGCTGTATCAACCATTAAACCAATATATGAATAGTCTTGAACCTCTTTTAATCCATTATACATAATGAGTCCTTGTGTTCTTGAATCCCCAATAAATGCTACTGAACTATCAAACTTTACTTGTTTATTATTAGATTCATTACTATTTTTCTCCTCTTCACTGTTACTTTCTTCATTAATTGCATTAGTGTTTTCATTATTGGTTATATTATTTGTTGTATCATTTTGATATATTCCTTCTACTTTGTTATTAATATTTTCATTATCTTTTATATCCTCTTTATTAAAATTATTAATAACAATACTTCCAATTGCACTTCCAATAACTAATATTAAAATTAATGGTATAATGGAAGAAAATAGTTGTCCTCTTGATTTTGATTTTTTATTTTGCTTTTTATAATAAGTTCCATACATAATATATATATCCTTTCATTTTTTCTATATACTATATTAGACTTCTTTCAATATGAAAAAGTTTAAAAAATTTTAAAAAGTTTTCAAAAATCAAAAAAGTTAAAAAAAGTTTAAAAATATTTAAATTCTTCTCAAATTAAATTTTTTAAACTTTTTCTCAATATTAATAATTTTATTTATTGTTATTGTGATTCAAATTTATCCTCTAAATTTTTTTCTTGTAATTTTTTATTAGTATTTTCTTGTGTAATTGCATATATTATTGAAACTATTGGAAGACCAACTATCATACCCATTATTCCAAATAGTCCTCCTCCTATAGTAATTGCAACTAATACCCAGATACTTGGAAGACCCATATTTTTTCCAACCACATGAGGATATATTAAATTTCCCTCTACTTGTTGTAAAACTATTATAAATATAATAAATATTAGGGCTTTAATCGGATCAACTGCAACTATTAAAATTGCACCTATAAATCCTCCTATAAAAGCACCAACTATTGGTATAAACGCAGTTATTGCTGTTAATGCCCCTATTGGTCCTGCATATGGAATGTTTAGTATAATCATCCCTATTGCACAAAGTGAACCCAATATTACTGCCTCTTTTGCTTGACCTGTTAGAAAATTTCTAAATGAATCTCTTGCAAGTCTTGCTACTTTTAGTATATAATCTGCTTTTTCTTTATCTATCCTTGCATATACAAATTTCTTTGCCTCTTTTTTTAGTTCTTCTTTATTTAACAATATGTATACAGAGAAGATTATTGCTATAAAGAAATTGATTACATTAGAAATTAAACTAGAAATTTGATTTATTGTTACGTCTAATACGTCTTTTGATAAATTAATAATTCCATTTTTTAATGCTTCCGTATCTATTTCTATATTTTGTATAAACATATTAGTTTCTGGAAATTTTTCTGTGATTTCAATTCCTAAATTCTGTAAACTTTCTAAATAACTTGGAATATTGTTAATTAAATTTCTAATAACATCTATAAATTGTGGTACTATTAATAATAGTATAATAGTTATTATCGCCACAATAGTTATTATTGATAATATTATAGCAAAACCTCTATCAAATTTGCTTTTCTTTTGATTTGTTACTTGTTTTACATTCCTATCTGATTTATTCTTTCTATTACTTTTATTATTTTTTTGCCCTATTTTAAATAACTTATTCTCATAAAGTGTCATAAAAATATTTAATATAAATGCTATTGCAAGTCCCCAAATAAATGGAGAAATTATATTTAAGAATGCCATTCCTGCATCCCATACAAACTTTATATTAAAAAGAGCTACTAATAAAATTATAGCAATTGCCACTATTTTTAATATTTGCTTTGTATTTTCCTTATCTAATTTCATATTTCCCTCCAAAATAAATTTTCCTGTAGGTTCTTATTTAAATAATATATTAAAGCCCACAAGAAAATTATACCATACTAACTATATAATAGCAATTAAATAAAATCTAATTTGCATTACATTTTTATATTTTTTAGTCTCAAACTGTTTAATGTAACTGTTAAGCTACTTAAAGTCATTGCTATTGATGCAAACATTGGATTCATTGTAACTCCAAAAGGACTAAATATACCTATTGCAATTGGAATCATACAAATATTATAGAAGAAAGCCCAAAATAAATTTTGTTTTATATTTCTAATTGTTTTTTTACTTATGTACATAAGTTCATTTATTTTCCTTAAATCATTATTCATAAGTACTATATCACTACTATCCATCGCTATATCAGTTCCTCCACCTACAGCCACTCCTATATCCGCTGTAACTAAACTTATACTGTCATTTATTCCATCTCCACACATCATTACTAACCCATTTTCTTTTAATTCCTTTATCTTTTCAGCCTTTTCTTTTGGAAGTACATTTGATATAACGTTTTGAATTCCAATTTTATCTGCTATTGCTTTTGCCGTTTTTTCGTTATCTCCAGTAAGCATTATGACCTCTATATTTTGTTCTTTTAGCTTTTCCACAACTTCTATGCTATGTTCTTTTATTGTATCTTTTACTCCTATTAAGGCTATTAGTATATTTTCTTTTGCTACAAATAATATACTATTACCATCTTTTTCTAATTCTTCTTCATCTTTTAGTGCTTTATATATATCAATGCTATTTTCTTTCATAAGTTTGCTATTTCCAATCAAATAAAGTTTTCCTTCATATTTAGCTTTTACACCATATCCAGGTATATTTTCAAACTCCTCTACTTCCTCTAGCTGTAGTTTATTATCTAATGCGTAATTTACTATTCCTCTAGCTATAGGGTGTTCTGATTTGTTTTCTATGCTTGCAACTGCTTTTAATAATATAAAATTAGATTCTGCTTCTTGCATAATATTTTGTTTTTTATTTTCTTCTTCACTATCTTTTCCTTCCTCTTTAATTTCAACAAGATAATTATATATTTTACTTACACTTAATTTTCCATTTGTGAGTGTACCTGTTTTATCAAATACTACTGTTTTTACTTTGTGAGAATTTTCTAACCCTTCACTGTTTTTTATTAAAATTCCTTTTTTACTTGCTTCACCTGATGAGATAACTATTGCAAGTGGAGTAGCAAGCCCTAAACTGCATGGGCAAGCAACTACAAGCACAGTTACAAATGTATTTATTACAAATGAAATATCTTTTCCAAATATTAGCCATATTATCCCTGAAATTATTGCTATAGCTATTATTGCTGGCACAAAATACCCACTTATTTTATCGGCAATTTTGGCTATTGGTGCTTTTGTATTAGTTGCCTCAACAACCATTCTTACAATTTCCGATACAGTTGACTCTTTTCCTATTTTCTCCGCTTTATATTTTATAGTTCCTTCATAATTTATGCTACCTGCAACCACTTTATTACCTATCTCTTTTTTAGATGGTATACTCTCACCTGTAATAAATGACTCATCTATATGTGTTGTTCCTTCTATAATTTCTCCATCAACCGCAATTTTTTCTCCAGGTCTGCATAAAACTATATCTTCTTTATTTATTTCATCAATAGTTACTTCTTTTTCTTTTCCATCTTTTATAACTGTAGCTTTATTAGGTGTAATCATCATTAAACCTTGTATTGCTTCTTTTGTTTTGTCTTTATTTCTTTCTTCTATAAATCTACCTATATTTATGAAGAAAAGAATTATAACTACTGACTCATAATACAAATTTTCTGCATATTCATAATGCCCTTTTATTATCATATATGTATTATACATACTATATAATAAGCTGCTAAGTACACCAAGCATTACTAGAGTATCCATATTAGCTGTTTTATGTATTAAATTTTTATATCCATTTTTTATAATATTTCTTCCTAAAAATATAGATATAAGGCTTAGTATTAAAAGAGAAATAGTGTAATTTATTGGGTTTGCATGCATACTTAAAAAAGGAATCTCTGGAAGTCCTATCATATGTCCCATTGCTATATATAAAGTTATAACTGCAATAATTCCAAATCCTATTAATTTATACTTTTCTCTCGATTTTTTCTTCTCTTCTTTTTGTAAATTATCAATACCTAAACTTTCAAATCCAGCTTTTTGTACAAACTTTTCTATTTGTGGAATATCCAGCTTTTTTTCATCATATTCTACACTAGCATTATTCATGACCAAATTTACAGTAGCATTTATTATGCCATCTTGTTTATTTAAATATTTTTCTAATCCGCTAGAACACGCGCTACATGTCATACCATCTATTTTAAGTAAAACTTTTTTCATACAATACCTCTTCAATTTATGAACTTTAGGGACGTTCTTTAAAGTTCACTTTTCTATTTTTTATTCTGCTTCAAATCCTGCATCTTCTATTGTTTCTTTTATTTCTTCTATATTCGTTTTTCCTTCTTCATATTCTATATTAGCTTTTGCTTCCTCAAAACTCACTTCTGCTTTTCTGATTCCATCTTGATTATTTAAAACCTTCTCTAATCTTGTACTACAACCTGTACAATGCATTCCTTTTATTTTTAATTCTACTTTTTCCATAATATATACCTCCTTTAAATTATTAATTTATATTTTCTATATATAACACACATTTCACTATTTTTTTGTTTACTAATTACTTTCATTATTTTTTCCTCTCCTACTCAAATATCTAATATTTAATTTTTGTTTATCTTACTTTTTTAAATAATTCCATTATTTCTTTAGACACTTCTTCTGTATTTCCGTTTTCTATTTTTGTTTTTATACATGTATGCAAATGCCTTTCTAGAATTACATTTTCTAGACTTTCTAAAGCCTTACTTACTGCAAGCATCTGAGTTAAAACATCATCACAATATCTATCATCTAATATCATTTGTTTTATTCCTCTTATCTGTCCTTCTATTATGTTCAACCTTTTAGTTAAACTCATCTTTTCTTCTTCAGACCTTTTGGTTATCCTAACATTTTCTTTTGTCTTGCTACAATTACAGTTCTTTACATTTTCCAACTATTTCACCTCTTTATTTAACTCTGGTTATTATATACCCCCATGGGGTATATGTCAATATAAAATATAAATTAATATAAATTTAAATGACAGGAACTTTTTACAACATTCCTGTCATTCTAATTTATTTTTAAGCTTAAGCTTAAGCCATTTAGCTTATCTTACATATATATAAGCTTGTTATTTCCTTATTTTCTTAATTGCTTCTGGTAAAGAGTTTATTGTATCAGATGCTATCATACTTATATCTGTAAATTTCTCTTCTGCAATTTCTCCTGCTAATCCATTTAAATATGCGCCAGCTGATATTGTTAATATGTCTGCATTATTATATCCTAAAAGTCCTACTAAAATTCCAGATAATACGTCTCCGCTTCCGGCTGTTGCCATACCAGGGCAAACTCTTTTTACTAAATATACTTTTGATCCATCAGTTATAACAGTGGTTGGTCCTTTTAATAATAAAATTACATTATGTTCTTTTGCAAATTCTTTTGCAATATTTATTTCATCTTTTTTTATGTCTTCTATACTTATTTTACTTAATCTTTTAAACTCTTTTAAATGTGGTGTAAGTATTACTTTGCATTTGGTATTTTTTAATATGTCCATATTCATATTAGCTAAAGTGTTTAGTCCGTCTGCATCTATTACAATAGGTATTTCATAATTATTTAATATATACTCTAGTATTTTTTCATAATTTTCCGATTTTCCCCAGCCCATACCTATTGCTAGTGCTTTTAATTTATTAAGAGCCTCTTGAATTTGGTGCTTATCAAACTTCATCTTGTCATCTTCTGAATCTATAGTATATAAAGTTTGTTCTAACAAATATGGTGCTACAATTTTAGATATACTACTTGGAATTATTAATCTTACTACTCCACATCCACTTCTTAAAGTAGTAGCACTTATATTGGCAAGTTTTACAGCGCCTGAATACTCTAAAGAACCACCAAGAATGCCTACATATCCATAATCACCTTTATTTGTATCACTTTGTCTTTTTTTTAAAATTTCTTTTAAATCACTTGCTTCTATTTCATAAGTAAATTCGTTAATTTGTAACATATTTTTATCCCTCTCTTTTTAAATATATATAATTATATCACAAACATTATTTGTTTGCATTTGTCAATTCTTTTCATTAATAAATTTTTCAAATTCAGCTTTGGACAAAGGTTTAGAACAATAATATCCTTGCAAAATATCACATCCTTCTTTTGTTAAATAATCTTTCTGATTTTTGGTTTCCACCCCTTCTGCTATAGTTTTAAGTTTAAACTTTTTTGCTATGCTTAATATATTCTCTATAATGTTATCTTTTTTGCCTATTTGGTCTACAAAAGATTTATCTATCTTTAATATATCTATTGGCATGTCATGTAGGATACTTAGAGATGAATACCCTGTTCCAAAATCATCTATTGATATTAAAAATCCATACTTTTTTATTTCTTCCATTATTTTAGCTATGTTTATTCTACTATCTATTGTAGCACTTTCTGTTATCTCTAAATCTATTTTATTTGTATCTATTCCATAATTTGATGCTATTTGTACATATTTATTTATAAAGTTTTTTTCTGTGAAATGTTCTCTTGAAACATTTACGGATATAATTATATCTATACCATATTTTTCTTTCCATTCTTTCATATCCATACAAACTTTTTCAAAAATATATAAATCTAATTTTAGTATAAATTTGTTCTTTTCAAATATCGGTATAAATATATTAGGCATAATTATTTTATTATCTTTCTTCCATCTAACTAGTGCTTCTGAACCATATATTTTTTCCGTCTTTGCATATATTTTAGGTTGGTAATATACTACAAATTCATTATTTTTCAAGGCTTTTTTCATGTTTTTTTCTATCTCTTTTTCGGCTGATGAATAATTTTTTCGTTTTTTCATATTTATAACTAATATATAACCAGAAATAGATAATATAACTAATATAACTGCAATAACCAGTATGAATGTTATAAGAAGTGCTTTATTTATTTCGCCTGCTATTATTTTTGATTGAATGAAAGAAACAATACTCCAGTTATTTATACCTATATCTTCACGTGCTATATAATATTTACTTCCATCTATATCAACAATTTTAATTTTTTGACCTATATTGCTTTGTATAATATCCATTATCTTTTTAGTATCAAACTTTTCATTTCCATTAACCACTATATTTCCATCTTTATTTACAATATAGCTAAAGCCTTCCCCTTCAAATATTTGATTAGAAAATATATCCTTATATGAGTCTGTGTCTACTATTAAAAGTATTGCTACTTTTTCTTTATTAATTTCTACCACTTTAGAGTATATATTTATCTCTTCACCGTTTATTTTACTTTCCCTATTTTCAGACAAGCCAATTCTACTACTTGAAAAGAAATTATCTTTTTCTTCTGAATAATCCACTTCATACCCATCATTTGTTATAGTATAACCATTTTCATACATTATTCCCATACGTATAAAATTGCTTGTTATATCGCTTCTTTCATAGAGGTCAAATATTTTTTCTTCATTAATATCATTGTCTTTGGTTATTTGGTTTGCAATAGACTTTAACATTTCTTTTTGCTTAGTTATTTTGGTATTCAGATTATTTGCATCAGTTTTGGTAATAGTCTGAATACTTTTGCTTGCATTTGCTTCTATTTTATTTATCATGTACGTCATATAGGTTATTCCTATGATTATGAGAGTTATGAATATAAAAAAGATGGATAGAAGCGGTTTTATATTTTTCTTCATAATTTCACCTTTATTTTTATTAGTTATATTTATTTTGAGTTTTATGTGGTTTATTTATACAAAAAACTAGACAGTTGCATTATATCTACTGTCTAGTTTACAAATTTATCTATTTATAAATTCCTTTAAAGTATCTATTCTTTCTTCCATATCGTTTTTTCCATCTTCATATAGCTTTTGTAGTTTTTCTTTATCTTTTTCTAATCTAGAAACTGTAACTGGTACTTTTGGTGCAATCACCATAATTTCTCCTCGTTTTTCTAAATCATTAATATGTACTTTTAAATCATTATATCTTTCTGGCATTGTACACAATTTTTCTACTAATTTAGGATATTTATGATAAACCTTTTTGTATACGCGTTTCATTGTATTAGAGACCTCTGGTTTTCTATAATCTCTGTCTCTCGTTAAGACAACTAAAATATTTTTATGCCCTTCTTTTAGTGCCCAATCTACTGGTATTGGCATTGTCACTGCACCATCTAAATAATGATTATTTCCTATCTTAACCATTCTAGAGCAAAGAGGCATACTAGAAGATGCCTGCACTACTTTATATATATCTTCCTTACAATCATTTTTCTCTACATATTCTGTTATACCTTTTTCACAATTAGTAACAACTGTAATAAATTTTTGGTTTGATTGTTTAAATGTCTCTTCATCAAATGGATATTCCTTTTTTGAAATTTCATTAAATAAATAGTCATATCCTATAAGTCCCTTTTCTTTTCTTAATGCCTTTATACCTATATATCTTGGGTTATCACAATATTCTATGTTAAGTTTTGCAGTTCTTCCTTCTTGTTTTGCTACATAATTCATTCCAGTAAGTGCACCTGCTGAAACTCCTAGAACATAATTTGCTTCTATATTATATTTAATTAGCACGTCTAAAACACCTGACGTATATTGACTTCTTAAAGCCCCTCCTTCTAATATTAATGTTAGCTCTTGCATTTTATCACCTTTCTAATTAAACTTGTTAAAATTTATATTTTATATTATAATCGATTATATTTATTTTTCCAATAGAATTGCAAAATCTTTTTTAATTTTATTTTAAATGCAAAAAACCGCTATAAGTTTATACTTATAACGGTTTTCTTGTTTTAGTTTTCAATATTTTAATTTTTAAGACCTGTCCCTAAATCCGACAGGTTTGTCGTTTTTAGACCTGTCCCCAAAGGTGACATTATTTAGCATAGTCTATTACTCTTGTTTCTCTAACTAAATTTACTTTTATTTGTCCAGGGTATTCCATTTCGTCTTCTACTTTTTTAGCTACTTCTCTTGCCATTATTACCATTTGATCATCTGATATTCTTTCTGGTTTTACTATTATTCTTATTTCTCTACCAGCTTGTATAGCAAAAGATTTTTCAACTCCTTCAAATGAGTCTGCTATGTTTTCAAGTGATTCTAGTCTCTTTATGTAGTTTTCTAATGTTTCGCGTCTTGCACCTGGTCTTGAGGCTGATATTGCGTCTGCAGCTTGTACTAATACTGCCTCTATTGTTTGTGGTTCTACGTCTCCATGGTGTGCTTGTACTGCATTTATTACTTTTTCGTTTTCTTTATATTTCTTTAGAATTTCTACACCTATTTCTACGTGTGTTCCTTCCATATCATGGTCTAACGCTTTACCTATATCATGTAATAAACCAGCTCTTCTTGCAAGTTTTGGGTCTAGTCCTAATTCGTCTGCCATTATTCTTGCTAAGTTAGATACTTCTATTGAGTGGTTTAATACATTTTGTCCATAGCTTGTCCTGTATTTTAGCTTTCCTATTAGTTTTACTAAATCAGGGTGTAATCCAACAACTCCTGTTTCTAAAACAGCTCTTTCTCCTTCTTCTTTTATTGTGTTTTCTACTTCTTCTTTTGCCTTTTCAACCATTTCTTCTATTTTTGCTGGATGGATTCTTCCATCTTCGATAAGTTTCTCTAACGCTATTTTAGCAACTTCTCTTCTTAATGGGTCAAATCCTGATATTACTACAGCTTCTGGTGTATCGTCTATTATTAAGTCAATACCTGTTAATGTTTCTAATGCTTTTATATTTCTACCTTCTCTACCTATTATTCTTCCTTTCATGTCATCATTTGGAAGTGATACTATAGATACAGTAGTTTCTGAAGTATGATCTGCTGCACATTTTTGTATAGCATATCCTACAATTTCTCTGGCACTTTTAGTTGCCTCTTCTTTTGTCTTGTTTTCTATGTCTCTAATTACCGCTGCTTTTTCTGCAGTCATTGTTTTTTCAAGCTCTGAAAGTAATCTTTTCTTTGCTTCTTCTGAAGATAAACCTGAAATTCTTTGTAATTCTTCCATTTGTTTGTTAGTTATTTTTTGTAGTTCCTCATTTTTTGTTTGTAAATCTTTTTCTTTTTGGATTAGGTCTTTTTCTTTCTTATCCATTGCATCTAATTTTCTTTCTAGGTTTTCTTCTTTTTGGATTAATCTTTTTTCTTGCTGTTGTACTTCGCCTCTTCTTTCTCTAATCTCATCATCTAAATCTTTTCTTGCGCTTAAAATTTCTTCTTTAGCTTTAAAAATTTCTTCTTTTTTATTATTTTCAGCTTCTATTTTGGCTCTTTCTAATATTTGCTTAGCCTCGTCTTCTGCACTTTTTAATTTAGATTCAGCAACTTTTTTCCTTATTAATATTCCTACAAAAGTAAAAATAATTGCTGTGATTAGAAATATGGCGATATAGATTATAATGTCTAACATAATCTTTACACCTCTTTCTATTAAATTTTCAATGTACAATAAATATATCTAAATTTATATAAAATTTGTAAAATATATTTTTTCCCACATATATATTTTATATTTAATAGGCATTTATGTCAAGTGTTTTTAGGCAATTTATTTAGTCAAAATGACTATTTTCAGCTCTGTAGCATATTTCTCTATAGAATTGTATCTTCCATACTTATTTAAAATTTCACTTCCATATTAAAAAGCAGAGTATAAAATTTCATACTCTACTTTATTATTTTACTCTTATGCTCTTGGATGAGTTCTTCTATATATATCTCTTATACCTGCATCTTGGAATTGTGTATATACTTGTGTTGAAGATATATCAGAATGTCCAAGCATTGTTTGTATAGCTTTTAAATCTGCACCATTTTGTAATAAATGAGTTGCAAAAGAATGTCTTAAAATATGTGGTGTTATATCTTTTGTTATATGTGCTTGTTCTTTATAGAACTTAACTATTTTCCAGAACCCTTGTCTTGTTAATCTTTTTCCATTTACATTAACAAATAATGATTTTTCATTTTCATCTTTTATCATTATTGGTCTTGCATCTTTTATATATTCATTTAATGCTGCTATAGATATAGAACCTAAAGGTATATTTCTTTGTTTATTCGCTGAATTACAAGTAATAAATCCTTCTTCTAAATGCACGTCTTCTAAGTTTAATGATATTATTTCTGTAACTCTCATTCCTGTTGCATATGCTACTTCAAGCATTGCCTTATCTCTAGTTCCTTTTAAATCAACGTCTTTTGGTTGACTTAATAATTTCTCAACTTCTTCTGAAGTTAGTACACTTGGAACTCTTTTTTCTACTTTTGGTGATTGTATATTTTCTGTTGGATCATATTTAATTTTCTTTATTCTCATTAGATATTGATAAAAAGATCTAATAGAAGCTAAATTTCTTGATATTGTAGATGTCTTTTTATTTAGATTTTGTAAATGTTTTAAATATTCTTGTATTTTTTTGCTATCAACTTTAACGTAATTTATACGGTTTTGACTTAAGTAATTTTCGTATTGATGAATATCTCTACTATATGATTGTAGTGTATTATTTGATACTCTTTTTTCGTTTTGTAAAAAATCCAAAAATTGTTTAATCTGTTTTTCCATCTTTGTCATTACCCCTTCTTTTATATTAATATCTAATTTATATGATTTACATAAACATTGTATATGTTATATCACAATTATACATAAAATGCAAATACATTTTTAATTTTTTTCATATTTTTACATTATTTTTTATTTTCAGAAAAATTTTATGCTTAACATAAGTAAGTTTGTAGACACATAAGCTTCTATAAATGCTGCTAGTACTAATAGAAGTCCTAATACTATTGATATTAACGTATGCCTTATTATCTCTATTTTAATATTTTCTCTTCTTTTGTCTTTCATAATTGATTTATATAACCTCATGCAACTAATTGTCATACAAATTATTACTGGTATAAATATTAAGTTATGTAAAAACATTGTTGTAAAAAAGAATAATATTCCTTTCTGCACTCCTATGCTAGCAATAATTGCAGATACCGAGTACCCTATACAAAATCCCCTAAAAAGTACAATGCCCATAACTATAGGTATTCCAATTACTGTAGACCCTATAAGCCACATAATTATGATTAATGTTATATTATCTCCCAATGACTTTTTTAAAAGCTGTCCTGTATCTATACTATTTCCCTGTTTCAAGAGATTAATAAATTCTATTATATAGTTTTGTATCTCTTGTGCTTCTTCTGCGCTTGTTTTGTTTACAAATACTACTCCAGCTATAATTCCTACAACAAGTATAATTATAACTATTAAATATAGCTTAATATTGTCATATATGTGTCTTGATATTAACTCTTTAATATTATTTTTTTGTCTTTTTCGTACTTCTCTCATGCATCTTCTCCTAGATATTAATTTATTTATACATAATATCTATTCGATAATACAAAAATTAGAACTGCTTTTTTACAAAAGGGGACGGGCTTGTTTTGTAAAAGTTGCTTTCTCTTTAGCTTGTTTTCTTAAAATAATAAATATATAATTTAAAAAATATAGAATTTTACAAAACAAGCCCGTCCCCTTTTGTAAATTTTCTAACTTGCAGTAAGTTTTCCGTATACTCCGCCACCACCGGCTTGTATTTCCACTTTTCCTGTTCTTGCAGCTATAATATTTTTTGCTACCTTTTTTCCTACTACTGCTTCTATATCATCTTCTGATAATTTATGGAGTATGTTCATCTCTGTTTCAAAGTTATTTAATAATTTGTCTATTGTTTTTCCACCAAGTCCTGGCATAAATGTAAGTGGTATCTGATATATATATGGTGGTCTAAAACTTGGACTTTTTGTAGTCTCTTTATCTTTAATTATTTCTATTCTATCTAAAACTCCCATTGTAATTTTACTGCTATCGCAATCCGGACAGTGTGTTATAGGCGGCTTTCCTTCTATTGGCTTTCCACACTTTTCGCAAAATGTTCTATGGTATTTTCCAAGTTTTGGGTCTAGTCCATAATTTGCTAAAATCTTTCTTCCATCTTCGTTTTTTAGTGCTTTTAATAGTTCTTTAAAACTTATTCCATCTAAAAGCATTTTATTATATTCTCTTGCTATTTTAGGAAGTGAATGTGCATCTGAATTTGTCACAAATGTACGTGTTTCAAGTTCTGATATTTCGTCTGCTAAATATGTGTCTGAACTTAAGCCTAATTCTATGGCAAAGATTTTATCAAATTTTTCTTTAAATATTTTACTTAATCTATCTGTACAATTTCCATAAAAGCTTTTATGTGGTGTAAATGCATGTGCTGGTATTAAAACTCCATTATATTTTTCTACTATATCGACTAAATCATATGCTGATATGTCTGCTCTTTGTGAACTTAATGTAATATTGTGAATATGTTTACTCATCTCATTGGAAAATGCTTTTATGTCTTTTAATGATGGAAAATAGCATAAGTTGTGTGCGCTTCCTGTTTTTCCTTCATCATTTACTTCTGCTGTTTCTATTTCACTACCTAAAATTATACATATTTTATCTTTATATATAATTCCTCCATCTTCTATCTCATATGCTTCACCAGTTTTTAAGAAGTTTTCTATGTCTTCTATTACATAAGGTGATGCACAGTCTATTATTCCGACTATATTTATTCCTTTTCTATCAGCACACTCTTTTGCAATGTTAGCAAAATTAAGAGTTCTTGCTGCTGTAATTTTTATTGGCTTTCCATTTTCACTTCTTCCTATATGTACATGTAAATCTGCAAATACTTCATTCATTTATTGTTCCTCTTTTCTTTAAAACTCAAAACAAAAGACTGGTTTTTATGTTTCCAATCTTTTGTTTAAAAATATATATTAATTTTTATCTTGTCATATCATCTTGTATCTTTTCAGCAAGCTTTTCTGCGTCTAACTCTTCCACTGGTTCTGTAGCGATTTGATAATCTGTACTTCTTTCCAATTCTGCATCTCTTATTTTGCTTTCTAAATAGTTAGCTGTCTTTATACCTTTTATTGTATTGCTTTGATCTAAATCGTTATATTCATTTGATATTGCTGTTATACTACCTACTAAACCGCTCATATTCTTATTTCCTCCATATTATTTACAAACTCTTTAAACTCTTCTAAATATCTATTATCTTTATATTTTAAGTTTCTATATTCTAGCAATACCAATGCCTCGTCTGGTTTAAATGCAATTCTTTCTGGTCTATCTAAAAGCATTCCTCCAAATTGATCTGCAAGCTCTAAAATGTCACTTTCTTTTTCTCTGTTTTCTAATCCACTATATCTATTAGTTCCTTCACAAATCCTGCAAAATCTTTCACTAAATCCTAACTTTGATAAATATTCCGCACCATTTTTTGCAAATGATTGAACTTTTGATAAATCCTGTGGAAGCACATTCTTTTTACAACTCCAGAGCAAACTTGCTGTTATTACTTCGTTTTTGTCTATATCTAAATCTACTCTATCAATAAATAGTTTTGTGAGTAACGTCTTAAATACAACTGAATTATCATAAAATATTCCAGTTCTCTTTTGCAAGTAATATACAATTTCCATTTTCTTTATCCAGTCTTTTTCAGATAATATATAATCTGCAAAAGTTTCGGCACTCATCTTATTTCCTCCCTTTTTTGCAAGGTTTATACTTTTGTTACACATTTAAATCTAGTTTAATTATATGATAAGTAATTGTATTTTTCAATAATGTTACGTAAATGTAATGAATTTGTAATATTTCTGTAATATATATGCTATTGTCCTAAAAAGCTGATATATCTTTGTATATTTATTCATATATTTTAAGATACATTTGATAATCTCGTAATATCTTTCTTACATAATTTTCCGTTTCCTTAAAAGGTATATTTTCAATATCAGAACCGTCTGACTGTATCACACCATCTTTAATCCATTGCTGAACATTTCCTAGTCCCGCATTATATGCAATGATTGCAAGAACTGTATTTCCATCATATAAATTTAATAAATATGATAAATACGACGTTCCTAGTTTTATATTGGTTTCTGGGTCATATAAATCATATGCTTCAACGTCTTCATTATCTATGACATTTGACCTTTCGACTGCTGTTCCTTCCATAAGTTGCATAAGACCTCTAGCATCAGCATTTGACTTTACATTTGGATTGAAATTACTTTCTGCTTTTATTACTGCATAAACTAAATATTTGTCTAATCCATTTTCTTCAGAATACTTTTCCACATATTCGGAATATTTGGTCGGGTATATATTCCTTAATATTATATCTTGTACTCTAATAATTTTAAATAATACTAATCCGTATTGCTAATAAGAAAATTAGTATTATTAGCATTGTTGTAAACTTTTTCGTCATTTGCACTCTCCTTACCACTGTATTATGCGTTGTTGCTTTAATTCAGTTATCTTTTGTATATTATTTATTTTCAGTCATTTCAAGTAAATACCTGTAATAAAATTTAACAAACTTATTTTTTAGCCTGTCCCTAAAAGTGACATGAATGTCACTTTGGTGCCTGTCACCAAAGTACCTTATTTTGCTTCGTACCAGTTGTTGGCTTCAGAGATTTCTACTTTTAATGGTACTTTTAGTTTCATTGCATTTTCCATTTCTGTTTGTAAAATTTTTTCTACTTCTTTTTGTACTTCCTTCTTACATTCTATTATTAATTCATCATGTACTTGCAATACTATTTTTGCCTTTTCTTCTAGTTTTTCTTCTTTAATTTTATTAAATACATTTATCATAGCAATTTTCATTATATCTGCTGCTGTTCCTTGTATAGGTGTGTTCATTGCAGCTCTTGCACCAAATTGTCTTACCATATAGTTGTTTGATGATAGTTCTGGTATATATCTTCTTCTGTGGAAGAGTGTTTCTACATAGCCTTTTTCTTTCGTTTCTTCTACTATTCTGTCCATGAATTTTTTTATTCCACTATATTTTTCCAAATACTGTTCTATATATCTTTTGGCTTGTTTTTTGCTTATTCCTAATTGTTCTGATAGTCCAAAGTCACTTATTCCATATACTATTCCAAAGTTTACTGCTTTTGCTGAAGATCTCTGTTCTTTTGTAACATCTTCTATTGGTACTTCAAATACTTTTGATGCAGCTTGTTTGTGTATATCTTCATCATGATTGAATGCCATTACCATATTTCTATCTTCTGAAATATGTGCTAATACTCTTAATTCTATTTGTGAATAGTCTGCATCTATAAATATATTTCCTTCTGCTGGTTTAAATGCTTTTCTTAATAGCTTTCCTAATTCGTATCTTGTTGGTATATTTTGCAAGTTTGGTTCTGTACTGCTTATTCTTCCTGTGGCCGTTATTGTTTGATGGAAATACGAATGTATTCTATGTGTTTTTTCATTAATATATGGTATTAGTCCTTCTACATAAGTAGAGTTTAGCTTCATTAAACTTCTATATTCTAAAATTTTTTCTATTACTGGGTGTTCTGGTTTTAGTTTTTCTAGTATATCTACATCTGTTGAATAACCATTTTTTGTCTTTTTATATACTGGCAATTTCAATTTTTCAAATAGTATTATGCCTAACTGTTGTGTGGAATTTATATTAAATTCTTCACCACATAAGTTATATATTTCTTTTTTCACATTTTCTATTTGCTCTTTTAGTTTTGTCCCAAAGTTTACTAATTCTTCTTTGTCTACATACATGCCATTCATTTGCATTTCTCCAAGTATTTTTACAAGTGGCATTTCTATTTTTTCAAAAAGTTCTATGGAATTTATATTTCCTAATTCTTCTAATGTTTTCTTAGATATTTCTTTTATCAAATATGCTTTAAATCCATAAATATATTTGCTATTGTCATCGGTTTCTTCTTCTTGGAATAGATTTAATTGCTTTTCTTTTTTATTATTTGTCTCATATTTATTTAGGTATTCGCTTGTATCAATTCCTAAATATTGATTTGCTACATGTTCTATCCCCAAATTACTATTTGTTGGGTTTAGGTCATATGCTGCAATTTTTACGTCATAGTATATGTTATTCATTTCTATTTCCAATTCTTTAAGTACACAATAGTCTTCTGATATATTATATCCATATTTTTTTACTTCTATATCTTCAAATATATTCTTAAAATATTGTATGAATTCCGCTTCATTTGATTTTATATAGTATGCAGTATTAGTCTTACTATCATATATACTTATTGCTTTTATATTTTTCTTTATTATCTTTTTGCTATTATTAATATCTTCTTTTTCTAATATGTATACTAATTCTTTTTCTTGCTTTACATTATTTAAAATATTTTCTAAATCTTTTAAATTCTTTTCTTCTATTTTTACTAAATCTGATAATTCTTTATCTTTTTGTTCTGTTTGTAAATTGAATCTATCTATAAATCTATTGAAATTAAGTTCTTTAAATTTTTCAAATACTTTTTCATTATCCCATTCTTTAATCTTTAAATCATCTATTTTTTCTTCTAAAGGTACCTCTGTGTTAATTGTTCCTAGTGTTCTTGAAAGTATTGCTAAGTCTTTATTCTCCACTACTCTTTCTCTTAGTTTTCCTTTTAATGTATCTGTCCCTGCTTCTACTGCTTTGTATAAATTATCTATAGATTTATATTGTTTTACAATATCTAATGCAGTTTTTTCTCCTACGCCAGGTATCCCTGGAATATTATCTGACGTATCTCCCATAAGACCTTTTACTTCTATTAGTTCCTTTGGTTTTACTCCGTATTTTTGAATTATTTCTTTTTCTCCAAAAGTGTCTACCTCTGTTTTTCCGGCTTTTGTATGAGGTATTCTTATTACAATTTTAGAAGTTGCAAGTTGAAATGTATCTCTATCTCCAGATACAATAGTTACGTCTAGTCCAGCTCTTTCTCCTTTTCTGGCTAAAGTTCCTAGTATATCATCTGCCTCATATCCTTCTTTTTCTATTATTGTAATATGCATTAATTCTAATATTTCTTTTAATATAGGCATTTGCTCTGCAAGTTCGTTTGGCATGCCTTTTCTTGTAGCTTTATATCCTTCATACATTTTATGCCTTGCTGTAGGTGCTTTTAAATCAAATGCCACTGCCATATATTGTGGATTTAAATCATCAATTACTTTAAACATTATTGCTAAAAAACCATAAACCGCATTCGTATATTTTCCATCCGGTGTTGTAAGCATCTTACTCCCCATAATTCCATAAAACGCTCTATTTAATATACTATTACCATCTATTAAAACTAATCTTGACATTACTTTATTCTCCTTAATTTTTGACTATGTTTCATAATATATCATAGAAATTATAAAAAGTCTATAAATCATAATTATGAAGTAATTGTTTGATGATTTATTTTTTCCTTGTTAATTCATAACTCATATCAATCAGTTCACATATTTTTTCTTTTGAAACTGTACCATCTAGCAAAACTGTAATCCAATGTTCTTTATTCATATGATATGCAGGTAATATGCCTTTTTCCTTTCGTAATCCACCTATCATTTCAGGAACATTTTTTAGATTTATTACATTTACTATACCATTTTTATCAATTTTTAATTTTTCAAATGGTATATTCATTATAAGAGCAAACCACTTTTTGTTATCCTTATGTTTAAATGTTGTATAATTTGGATATTCATCCCAAGGATATTCTTGTAATATATCATAATTTTCGTTAATATATGTTTCTATTTCTTCTTTCATATTACTTCTCCATAAATTTAAAACAGTTTGACATTTTTATTTGAGTTAGATGATTCTTTTAAATAAATTTATTGTAATAACACATATGCATAATATATTGCAAAAAGAGCAAGCATTAATCCTCCTTCTTTTTTAGATATAACATTATCATTTTTTGCAAATATATATAGTATAAGAGAAGAAGAAAATACAGCTATTATATCTATAAAATTAAATCCTTGTAGTCCAATTCCTCCATAAATAACTATTGGAAGTCCTAGTACAATACAAATATTAAATATATTAGTTCCTATAATATTTCCTATTGCAATATCAAACTCTCCTTTTTTTGCGCTAGAATATGTTGTTATCATTTCTGGCAATGAAGTTCCTATCGCTACTATTACCATTGTAACAATTTTTTCGCTGATGTTTAATTTGTATGATAGTTCTACTGCATTGTTTACTATTAAATCACTACTAAAGATTATTAATATCAGACTTACAATTAAAAGCATAAGTGCAATAATCGGATTTTTATACTTTACGTTCATTTCTTCATCTGCATTAAAACTTTTATCTCTTTCCCTTACTAATTGAATTAAATATAGAACAAATATAAAGAAAACAAGTATTAAAACAACTCCATCAGCACGTGAAAATCCATTTGGAGTAGCTGGATTAAATAGACTATCTAACATTAATACTGAAAAACAAGTAGTAATAAGCACTAAAATTGGCAGTTCTTTTTTTACAGTTTTATGCTGTACTTTTATTGGTCTAACTATACATGCAAAACCTATAATTAAAAACACATTTATGATACAACTTCCTACTACATTTGCAAATGCCACTTCACTATTTTGAGAAGCTATACTTTGAAATGATACTGCTACTTCTGGTGCACAAGTTCCAAAAGATACTATTGTTAGTGCAATTAGCATCTTTGGTAAATGGCTTTTTATAGCAAGTGAAGTAGCGCAATCAACTAATAAATCAGCTGACTTTATAATTATAATAAAACCAATTATTAACATTATGAGTTCTAGCATATATTTTTCCTTTCTTGAACTTTAGGGACGTTCTTTAATGTTCATTTAATTTGGATTTTTCAAAATCATTAACATTGTTTAATAATCTATGAACTTTTAATCGATTTATCCCCAAAAATTCGGCAATCTCCTTTTGCATAAAATTATGATCTATATACATTATGGTTAACAATTCTTTCAAAAGATATTTATTGTTTTTTATTTCTTCTATATTTCTTAAATTATTGTCTCTTAAAAATTCTTCTAATACTTCCTGTTTTATATTCTCCTTATCTTCTACTTCTATACAATCTATAAATTTATGTGCTTGGCATCTTTTTTCTAAAATATCTTTTATATTAATATTGTAATGTTCAAAGATATTAGATACTTCACTTATTCCCATAATTTTCTTATTATCTCGATAATCTCTATAACTTGAATGTCTATAATCTTCTGCTTTATCGCATATCTTTGCTTTAACTGGATTATTATGTATATATGCTATACAGCTTATTAAATGTGAATATGTTAAAATTGGCTCTGATTTATATCGGTTTCGAAAAACGTATCCGCATCTATTGTTTGTCCTATTATAAAATTTAGCATATCTAGTATTAACTTGACTCATTAATTTAGATATTTCCATAATATTTTCTGCACGAATTAGAAAATGAGCATGATTATTCATTATGCAATATGCTATTATTTGTAATTTTTCACCTTTGATTTTTTCTTTGAAATATTTTAAATATGTATTAATTTCACTGTTTTTATTAAATATATATTCTTTATTTATTCCTTGAACTATAACATGAAAAAATTCAAAATAAAGTTCTTTTCTTGCTTCTCGTGGCATGACAAAACACTCCTTTTTATTTTTTATTTTTGATTAATTTTGCCCCCACTTTTGAACTTTAAAGAACGTCCCTAAAGTTCACTCTCAATTTTCTTTCTGTATCTATCTTCTTCTGAACTCATCCTATTTAACTGTCAAAATTTGCGTACCCTGACATTACTCCTTAAATTGCTTGATAATACTGCATTTAGCGCCTATTGTAGGTGTCAAAGTCGCATATTTGAGCATATTTCAAAAGTTCATGTTTTCCTTTATATATAAAAGTTTTCTTGTTTTTGCGGTTATAATATATAACCTCTTATTGTTTATTTTCTCTTTTGTTTAGCTTTTTAGTATTTAATAAAAGTTCATCAAAATCTGATACATAAATTCTATCTTGTATTATTCTATATTTTTCGAATTCTGTTTCTGCATGAAGTTTTGCCATCTCTGCTGAAATTTTTCCGTTGTCTTTTAAAACTTCATGATCCCATAATTTTAAAAATCCATTTAATCTTTCTTCCCAATCTGCCATTGTCATTGGAATATGTCTCATTG
>CALXVB010000008.1 GCA_944391855.1 uncultured Clostridia bacterium
ATTTCTCCTAGTCCTTCTTCTACGAACCAGTCGTATGAATCTTTTTGGACCTTGATAAGATTTGGCATTTCGATTGAATCGCCGATTTTTGCAAAAGTTTTACGAGAACATTTCTCGTGTTTAATTTCTTTTACCAAAGAAAATCACCCCTAAAAAAGATTAAGCAGAATAAATATATATACTTTATCAAGAAGGCCCTCTTGTTTACGATATTATGTATACGTTTTTATTGTTTACTGCTCTCTAAACCTTTATTTCCGTAAATAATATTGTAACAATTCCTCTTCTTTCTAAATTTACATAACGAATAAAAAACGGCAATAAAAAGGCAGGTTGGCATTTTCTTAATTTTGCCAACTAACCTTCTTCTGTTTATTTGTTAAAATTTGTTTTTCAAATTTAAATTTTTTATTTTAATCACCCTTAGTGTTTATTTAAGAGTTATTAAAGTTTTACCCAGCCGATCGATAAAACTCCTATGATATATTATTTTATACTATTTTGCATATGCTTGTCAATGCTTTTTGTAATATTTCTGTAATATTTTTTATTCGATTTTTTAATCTTATATTTTCTTTACGTACTATATTTAGTAATCTATATTTTTCATGAAATAATTAGTTGTTGGCTGTTGGACATATCCATCGATTTCTAGTATTGTAATTATAGGGATCACCTCTGAAATTGTTTTTGATAATTTCTTTGAAATTTCAATTATGTGAGTAGGCTCATCAGACAATATTTTATATACTTCTAAATATTCATTAGGTAATATCTTAACTTCGTTTCGCTTATTTTTCCCTTGATTTATCATTAATTTATTAACTTTATCTTTATTTTTTTCTGCCTTTTTGGTATTTACTATTTTGTATCCCTCTAATATTTCTTCGGGTTTAGTTACTAATATTGCGCCATCTTTAATAAGTCTATTTGTCCCAATTCCTTCTGTAGCATAGATTGTGTTTGGAATTGCATAAATACTCTTTCCCTCTTGCTTCGCATATTTAGCTGTAATGCTACTACCACTTCTATAATTTGCTTCTACTATAAGTAAAGCATCCGAAAGTCCACTTATTATTCTATTTCTAATTGGAAATTTATTTTTATCTGGAACAGTTTCGGGTGGATATTCTGAAATTATGCAACCTCCATTTTGCATAATTTTATAAAATAACCATTCATTTTCTTTTGGATAAATATTTTCAAATCCAGAACCAAGTACTGCAATAGTCTTTCCTTTTTTCTCTATTGCGGTATTATGTGCTATTCCATCAATTCCCATTGCTAATCCACTAATAATGCAAACTCCATTATCTGCGATTATTCTAGCAAAATCATTTGTCACTATTCTGCCATATTCACTACATTTCCTAGTTCCAACTATTCCCAATGTATTTTTACTATTTAATAAATCCACATTACCAAGAACGTAAATCTCACTAGGAGGTGCTTTTATTTTTAATAATCTTTTAGGATATCTTTCGTCATTTATATCTATTTTTTCTATTTGCATAAATTTTTCTCCTATAAATATTCATACATTTTTTAATTATTTCCAATATTTTCTGTCTAAACTTCTGTATTGTATTGCCTCTGCAATGTGGTTTGAATTAATTTTTTCTTTGCCTTCTAAATCTGCAATAGTTCTCGCAACTTTCAATATTCTTCCATATCCTCTAGCACTTAATCTTAAGCGTTCAAATGCATTTTGAACAATTCTTTTGCACTCTTCATTTAGTTCACAGTATTTTTCTGTAAGACTTGGAGTTAATTCTGAATTGGAAAAAATCCCATATTCTTTATATCTCTTATTTTGAATTTTTCTTGCTCTGTTTACTCTTTCCTTTATAGTTTCCGAACTTTCTATTTTTTCACTTTTTTCTAATTTTTGATATTTAATTGGTGTTACATCAATTTGAATATCTATTCTATCTAGTAATGGCCCACTTATTTTTCCTATATATCGATTTATCATTTGTTGGCTACAAGTACACTTTTTCTCTAAAGATCCATAAAAGCCACATGGACATGGATTCATGGATACAACAAACATAAAATTACATGGGTAAGTTGAACTTGAATTTACTCTACTTATATTAACTACCTTATCTTCTAAAGGTCCTCTCAAAATTTCTAATGTACTTTTATTAAATTCCGGCAACTCATCTAAAAATAATACTCCATAATGTGCTAAGCTTATTTCTCCTGGTTTAGGTATTTTGCCTCCTCCTATCAATGAAGTAGCTGTGACAGTATGATGCGGTGCTCTAAATGGTCTTGATAAGATTATATAATCGTCTTTTGATAGTAAACCGGCAACGCTATGTATCTTTGTAACTTGCAGTGCCTCTTCAAAAGTTAAATCTGGTAATATTGATGGTATTCGTCTTGCTAACATAGTTTTTCCGTGAGCCTGGAGAACCTATCATTAAAATATTATGTCCCCCGAGCAGCAGCAATTTCTATAGCTCTCTTTACATTTTCTTGTCCTTTTACTTCCGAGAAGTCAGATAAATATTTAGGTCTTTCATTAATTATTTCTTTAATATTACTCTTTGTTGTTTTTATATCTTTATTACCATTTAAATATTCTACTACTTCTCTCAAATTTTGTGCGCCAATTACATTTAAACCTTCTACTATTGCTGCTTCTTTAGCATTTTCTGTTGATAAAATAATTCTTTTTATTCCTAATTTTCTAGCTTCTATGCACATTGGTAAAATTCCATTGACTTTATTTATACTACCATTTAATGATAGTTCTCCAATGAAAACTGTGTCTTCCAAATTTTGCCATTTGACATTTTCAAAATCCATTAAAAGGCCTACTGCAATAGGCAAATCGAAAAAAGAACCTTCTTTTTTAGTATTAGCAGGTGCTAAGTTAACTACTATTCTTCTACTTGGAAAGTCATATTCTGAATTTTTTATAGCTGTTCTTACCCTTTCCTTAGATTCTCTAACACTAGCATCAGGTAGCCCAACTACTTCCCAATTAGGCATTCCTGCTGACACATCTACTTGAACATCTACAAGAAAGCCTTCTAATCCTTGTAGAGACATACTCTTTACTATTGATAACATTTTTACCTCTTTTTTGGAAATTTAGATTTCGAATAAAATCTTTTAGAATTAACATGGAATATATTACCATTTTTTACAGTATCTGTCAATCCCTTTTTTAAATTTATTAGATAATTTATTAGATAATTATTGTTAAATAGCTTGTTTTATATGATTTACTGTATACTTGTTTTTGCTCAAATATACTTCGATTATATCAATTCGCACATATGTATTTTCTAAATGCTTAGAATATAAATAATATTTTATTGTACTAATTAAGTGTTTCTGTTTAATAAAATTTACGGCATCGGCGGGTCTACCATATTGTGAACTACTTCTTGTTTTGACTTCTATAAATACTAATTCGTTCTTGTCTTTCGCCACTATATCTATTTCTCCTTGTCTTGCTATATAATTTCTTTCAACAATTGAATATCCAATGGATTTTAAATACTCTGTTGCTATGTTCTCTCCGTTCTTACCAAGCTCGTGCCTTAGATACATTCAAATCCTCCTTATTCTATGCAGTTATCTTATGTTCATTATTTTATTTCGTTTTCCATATTTTGTCAATCATTGTTCTGCTACATTTGTTGAGATTTATTTTGCATTAAAAGTCTTCCTTTGCAGTAGATTAGATTTAATTATATCATTTAGGAGAACAAATATTTTTTGTTGGGACATTTTCTCATTTTATTACTTAAGATATTATCACATTTCTTTCATAATATTGCTTTATAATATACTTTTACTAATTATTTATATATGATATAATATTATCATTATGGAAGAGATGGAAAGATATAAACACTTAAATAAATATTTAAAAGAAAAATTTGGAGAACGTACATTAAAAATTTGCATTGATGGCGGCTTTACTTGTCCTAATAGAGACGGGGTAAAAGGAATTGGAGGCTGTATTTTTTGTAGTGAGAAGGGATCTGGCGAACATATTAATACTGCAAATAATATTTCAGAACAAGTTAAAAACTATTTTTCCAGCTATAAAGCTAAAAGAGCAAATAAATTTATTGTATATTTTCAAAATTTCACAAACACATATGATTCTATAGAAAATTTAAAAGTGAAATATGATTCAGCTTTAATAGATGATAGAATCGTTGGAATTTCTATTGCTACTAGACCAGACTGTATCAATGAAGACATAGCTAAATTTTTAAAGAGTTATTCAGATAAATATTATGTTTCTGTTGAGCTCGGATTGCAAACAGCTAATGAAAAAATAGGTAAACTAATTAATAGATGTTATACTAACATAGACTTTACAAATGCTGTTAATCTATTAAACAAATACAGTATTGACATAGTAACCCATATAATGATAGGCCTTCCAACAGAGTCAGAACAAGACATAAAAGATACTGTAGATTTTCTAAACCAACATAATATTCAAGGATTAAAAATTCATTCTTGTTATATTGTTAAAAACACTAAATTAGAAGAATTATATAATTCTAATTTATATACACCATTAGAATTAGACTATTATTTAAATTCTTGTGCATATGTATTAACTCATATTAATTCTAATATTATCATACATAGAGTGTCTGGAGATGCGCCAAAAGATTTGCTTGTCGCCCCACAATGGAATCTTCATAAAAAGTGGATTATTAATGGTTTAGATAAGCTTTTAAATGAAAGAGATTTGTGGCAAGGAATGCATTACAACATAAAAATAAAACAAGAGTCATAAAAAATAATTTATAAGCATATATTATATAATATTATTTTTAAAACTCTTGTTTTTTATTTTGTAATTCTATTATATTTTAATATGATATAGCGGTTTATTATACCCTTGTATCTTATCTGGATTTTTCTCATAATCAATACAACGTATTGTTACTATATCTTCTTTTATTAGTTCCATGTTCTTCTCACATAATGTTTTTTTACAATAATCACATAATTCCATACATTCCTTCTTTTAGATAAACTGTTGTATATAAACTTTATTATATGATACTATTTTTTCACACAAAAAGAGCAGTCATTTAACTGCTCTTTTTGCTTAGGATTATCTGTTGCCGCCTGCCTGGCCGGATACACCACTCTTCGGACTGTAGAAGGTATGGTTACCAGCCTTGTCCTTCGAGTTCATCTGATTCACCTGAACATCGTGGCTCGTTTTGGTTCCCGAATAGTTGCACCAGGAAACGCCGTCAGAGTCATGACGTCTGGAATCACCAGCAGTCCCATGGTCAGAGACCATTCTGCTACCATTGTTGTTGTCCCAAGACATATGCAACACTCCTTAAAATTAATTCAAGCTACTGCTTGTAGATTTATTTTAGCATTTTTTCATTATTATGTCAAATTGTGGTAACAAATTTTTCTCTCCTTTACAAAAAAGAGCTAACATTGATGCAAGGCTAACTCTTAGGAATTCTTTTATGTTAAAATGGTTGCAATGGTCTGACTCGAACTGACATACCTTAGTTTATGAAACTAAGAAGCTACCTTTACTACCCTACCGCAATAGATTTTACAATAAAATCTAGTTCTTATTGTAATAACCTATTCTACTTTAATATGATATATTTTAACGTGCATATTCCCTTGCCCACATATATATTTTGTTTAAAGTCAATAGTTTTTAACCTCTACATTTATATTTTACCATTTTTATACATTTGTCATCCCATCAATCTCTCTTTCCATTCGGTCTCTCTAAATCCAATTAAAATATCCTTTTCTGTAACTAATATCGGTCTCTTTACAAGCATACCATCGCTTGCAAGGAGTTTTATTTTATCTTCTTCAGACATATCTACTAGTTTGTCCTTTAGATTTAACTCCTTATATTTCATCCCGGTTGTATTAAACCACTTCTTTATATCCTTCTTGCTTTGCTTTATCCATTTATTTAATTCTTTCTCTGTTGGGTTATTCTCTATAATATGTCTATCTGTAAACTCTATATCATTGCTTTCTAACCATTTTTTAGCCTTTTGACATGTTGAACATTTAGGATATTCTATAAATAAATTCTTCATATTTTTCCTCCTTTACTTATTATATAATTTATACCATAAAATAAACTATTATACAATTATATTATTAACATTATATTTTTTTACTGATAATATGTTTTTTCCTTTACATTTCTATATTTTCTTATATAATATATATAACTTATATAAATAGGAGTAATATATGGAAAAAAGAGATTTATATGATATAAATAGAAAAACTACTGGAGAAACTATTTTTAAAGGAGAAAAGATACCTCCTAATAGATATATTATTGTAGTTCTTTCTTTTATTCAAAATTCTAAAGGAGAATTTCTAATTCAAAAGCGAAGTAAACAAAAGGACGGAAAGTTCGCTGCAACAGGAGGACATGTAAAAACAGGAGAAACTAGTATTGAAGGTATGATATCTGAAATACGTGAGGAAATTGGACTTAATATTACCCCTAATGAATTAGAATTAATTTATTCTGGAAGAGAAGATACTGAAAGAGTATTTTTTGATATATATTACTTAAAGAAAGATTTTGATATTTCTAATTTAACTTTGCAAAAAGAAGAAGTGGCTTTTGTAGAATGGGACTCTATTAGCAGAATAGAAGAATTAATAGCTAATAATTTATTTTTAGAAAATCATGTAGAAGAATTTTATAGGATGATTGATATTTTTAAGAAAAGAGGGATTGATATTGAGCACTGCAAATAATTTTCTAGGTAAAATTGTAAAAATAAAGGTTGATAGACCTCTTGGTAGTAAGCACCCTAAACACGGCTTTATTTATCCTGTAAATTATGGATATGTTCCTAACACAATAAGTGGTGATGGTGAAGAATTAGATGCATATATATTAGGCACTTTTGAGCCATTAGATGAATTTACAGGAAAATGCATTGCAATTATTCATAGAACCAATGACAATGATGATAAATTAATAGTTGTTCCTGAAGATAAGACATATTCAGATGCTGAGATTATGGCTTTAACTGAATTTCAGGAGAGATTTTTTACTAGTATCATTATCAGAGAAGATAACATTTTAAAAGAATCAAATGTTTCTTTTCATCCATCACTCTATATATTAACAGGCCCTCCTGGAGTTGGAAAAACCACAATTTCTAATGAATTGGCTAAAAGTTTAGATAAAAGTGTTGTTATAGAAGGAGATGATATATATAATCAAGTTGTTAGCAGTCGTGTAAGTCCTTGGAAGGAAGGAAATCACTTAAATATTTTCTGGGAAATCTGTCTTAATACAATAGATATATATTTAAAAAATAATTATAACGTTGTTTTTAACTATATAATATCTCCTAAAGATTTAAATATATTAAAAACCAAATTTAAGAATTACACCCTAAGATTTTCTGTGTTACTATCTGATGAACAAACACTGCTTGCTCGAGATTCTAGAAGGCCCCTTGATTGCCAGATGCACGAAAGATGTGTTATATTACTAAAAAAATTTCAAACCCAATATATAAGCTCTAATAATATAATAAACACTACAAATGCAAGTGTAAAAGATATTATTAACACTTTAAAAACTGACGACAAGTTTATTATATAATATAAAATTATGGAAGTGTATAAATATGAATATAGAAATAAGAAAAGCAAAATTAGAAGATTGTGAAGAACTATCATATCTAAAAAGAGAAATATGGGAAACAACCTATAGAGGTATTTATCCTGACGAAAAATTTGATTCTTATAATTACGTGGAAAATGCTCATAAATTCGAGAATATTATACTAAGTAATGATATTTTCTTATATGTTGCTAGTGATAATGGTAAATTAGTAGGATATGTTGCTTTTGGTTCTCCATTAAGACCATTTAGAGATTACTCTAAAGAAATAGTTTTATTATACATAAAAAAAGAGTATCAAGGTATTGGTATCGGAAAAAAATTTTTTAATTTAGGATATGAGTATATAAAATCTCTAGGTGAAACAAAATTTTTAATTTCTTGTAATAAATATAATTTACCGGCTCAAGGTTTTTATGAAAAAATGGGAGGTAAAAAAGTATATATAGATGATGATATGGATAATAAAAGTATACCTCAAATAAAATATGAATATATAATTAATCGACACTAATAAAATATAAAGGAGAATTAAAGTTATGGAAATGGTAGATAAATTAGATAATAAAAGACAAATGCTAAATAGAACTACTGAACGTTCTGAGAAAATAGGGGGAGAATATCGTCAATCCGTACACACATGGATAATGAATAGTAAGGGAGAATTTTTGATTCAAAAAAGATCTCCTAATAAGAAAACCTTCCCTAATATGTGGTCTCAAACTGGCGGAGGAGTTGATGAAGGAGAGACTACTTTGCAAGCAGCTTTAAGAGAATGTAATGAAGAATTAGGAATTTCTATAGATTTAAACAATATTGAACTAATTTTATCTTTTAAGAGAAAATTTGATTTTGTGGATGTATGGCTTGTAAAACAAGACATTGATATTTCTAATATAGTATTACAAGAAGAGGAAGTTTCTGAAGTAAAATGGTCTTCTATAGATGAAATTAGAGAATTGATTAAAACAGATAAACTTGCTAAAAGCATAGAAATATATTTTGATATGTTTATTAATTTGATAAATTATCCTTTTTAATAAATCATTTCTATAAAATATGAAATAATTAAAATTAATGGCAATTTTTCATAATTTCGTAATATATAAAAGTTAGCAATTATTAAACTTATACTTAAGTTTATATAATTACTAACTTCTATTTTATATCTCTTTTTCAAATTCTATTGTTACTTTAAATAGATCTCCATCTAGATGAATATTAAACTTACCTTGTTGAAGTTCTGTTAAACTTGTTGCTATAGAAAGTCCTAGTCCGCTTCCCTCTGTATTTCTTGATGCTTCTCCTCTTACAAATCTTTGCATTAATTCATCTGCACTTATGTTTAACTTTTGTTTAGAGATATTTTTTAGTTCAATCGAAACCACATTTCCTTTATCCAAAATATCTGTATATACTCTTGTTCCATCCATTGCATATTTTGATATATTTGAATACATATTTTCTAGCACTCTATACATGTACCTACTATCTGCTTTAATATATACGTCTTTTTCTGGAAATGTTATTACCTCCTCAAGTTCATGTGCCTTAAATTTGTCTTCAAATTCTCCTGATACCTGTTTTATTAATTCGTTTACTTTTAGTTTTTCCATATTAAGTTTTATTGCCCCTGAAGAAGCTTTAGAAGCCTCTACTAAATCCTCTGTTAGCTTTTTTAATCTTTGAGATTTGTTATCTAAAATTTCTAAATATTCATTTGCCTTTTCTCCATCAATTCCTTCTTTTTTTAATAAATCCACATAATTTATAATTGAAGTAAGCGGTGTTTTTATATCATGTGATACATTTGTAATAAGTTCAGTTTTTAGTCTTTCACTTTTTAGTCTTTCTTCTATTGCATTAGATAATCCTCCTGCTATGTCATTTACCTCTTCTGCCATATCTTGCATTTCTCTTGAAAGTTCATTTTTATCTAAGTCTATATCTGTGTTTCCTTTATATAACTCATGTATTGATTCTCTAACTTTTGCAAATGATTTGACTGTTTTTGATAAATATCTAAGTGTAAATACATATAAAGCGATTGATAAAACCACTCCTATAAATCCGTCAGACCATAGAATTGCAAAACATATTAAATTAGCTATTATAAATAATACAAAGTATAATACTAATTTTTTAGTTACCTTTAAGTCTTTAATAAAATTAACTATTTTCATATATGCCCAATATATAAATGTTGTTTTTATAAAAGTATGTGTTTTTAATCTTTTTACAATTGTTTCAAAGAATAATATACAAGCTAAGTAAATTATTAAAAGTCCTACTCCTATTATTGAAAGTCCTATTACAAATGAAGCCATTGTAGAAATCCCACTCACACTAGCAATAAAACATACTCCTATTCCACCTATTATTGTAGAGATAAGTGCTGCAATTTCTATTAAAATTTTATCATACCAATTTAGTGATATTCCTTCTTTTTTACTTGTTTTTCCTATGCCAAGTATGATTATTGGTATTAATAATATTATTAGTACAATTACTGCTGGTATTAATAATACTGCCCTTTGATTTATTCCTAATAATATAGAATAAAAAATTTTTCCTATAGACAAATTATCTAAATATATCATATCATCTAATACAGCAGAATAAATCGTATACGATTTTTCTTCTTTTGTTTGTTTGGCTTCTGTATTAGTCACTTCTTCAAAAGTACCTGACTCTGTTAGTTCTAGTGTTCTTTGGTTTAGTCCACTTTCTATATATTCTATATTGTCATTATTTAGTCTATTTATACTAGTCTCTATGTTTCCATCTTGGTAATTCCAATATCTTTGATTTTCCATTATATTATTTCTTATTTTTTCAACAGTGCTTGTTTCTAGTGAATAGCTTAGGTTAGTATATGCTTCTTTTGTTTCATTATCAATTATTAGCCAGATAACGTTATTTTCATAATATTGAACAAGATAATTAATCTTTGTAATTTTGCTATTTTCTTCTATTTCTTCTGTATATACATAATAGCCATAATTTTTATCTTTTATATTATTTACATCAAATAAAGCACAAAAAACTTCATTTGCATAGTCCTCTGCAAAAGTATTAGTTTCATAATAACTTAAATTTTGTTTTATTGCATTTCTTTCTAATGGATAAGTTAATGCTAGTATTAAAATTATAAATATTGCCATAAATATAGGAAATAATACATATGCTATATTCTTTAGTATTCTCGGAACACAAAGTTTTCTCTTCATTTACTTCCTCCATTCCCAAATTTTTATTAATTAGTCCAACTTTTCAATTTTATATCCTATTCCCCATATAACTTTTAAGTATTTAGGTTCTCTTGGATTTATTTCTATTTTTTCTCTTATGTGCCTTATATGTACAGCTATGATATTTTCTGCACCATAACTTTCTTCTTCCCATACATTTTCATATATTTGTTCTATTGAATAAACTATTCCTTTGTTTTTTGTTAAAAACTTAAGTATATTGTATTCTGTAGGAGTTAATTTAACTTCTTTTCCATCTACTTCTACTGTTTTAGTATCATCATTTATTATTAAATCTCCCGATTTATATATATTACTATTATTTTCTTTTTTTACCATAGAACCTAAGCTCGTATATCTTCTGATTTGTGAGTTAACTCTTGCTATTAATTCTAATGGATTAAAAGGTTTAGTAATATAATCATCTGCACCATTATTTAGTCCGGAGATTTTATCATAATCCTCTGATTTGGCAGATAACATTATTATTGGTATTGATTTATCCTTTCTTATAATATTTGCTGTTTCTATTCCATCTAATTTGGGCATCATTATATCTAATATAATAAGTTGAATATCATTATTTTTCCTTAATATTTCTAATGCTTCATATCCATCATAAGCTTTTAAAATATTATATCCTTCTTTACTTAAATATATTTCTATTGCCTTTACTATTTCTCTATCATCATCACATACTAGAATATTATACATAAAATTACTCCTTTTTAATTTAACTGTCTACATAACTATTATATCACATCTACCTTTTTCACAAAAATAGTATAGCATAATTTTATTAAGAAAAAATGAGGTATTTATTAATTTTTTATTAATTATCTGTCTTAATGTCGAATTTTGTCGGCTTATTTTTGTTGTTATATGTATCAACCTATGTTATACTTTTAGTATCATATTAGAAAGGAGGTAAACCTATGGAACAGGAAACTCTATCACTTATATTATCAAAATTAAATGAAATGGATACAAAGTTTGACAGTTTAAACGCCAAAATTGATTTAGTTCATAAGACTCTTAATGATAAAATAGATAATGTATTTAATGTGCTTAATAAGAGAATTGATGACGCAGTTATTGAACTTAACCAAAAATATGATGCACTTGATAAGAAAATCGATGACGTTAATGAATCTCTTAACAAGAAAATCGACGACGTTAATGAATCTCTTAACAAGAAAATCGACGACGTTAATGAATCTCTTAACAAGAAAATCGATGATGCTGTTATTGCCCTAACAGAAAGAATGGACTTTAGAATTGATGACGCATCTGAAACATTGAATGCAAAAATTGACTTTACATATAAGAGCCTATCTAATTCTTTAAATAGACTTGAGTCATATACTAAAAGCAACTTTGCTGAAATACATAATAATAATGTCTAAATTTCATTTTCATTTAAATCTTAAAGTGGCTTACAAATGTAGTTTAACTAAATAAAACTATATCTGTAAGCCACTTTAAGACTACTTTTACTTATTTATCCATATATCTTACTGTTTTTATATTATATTTCTATTTCTAATCCAACAGGGCAATGGTCACTTCCTAATATCTCTGGATATATATAGCTGTCCTTTATTTTCTCTTTTATACTATCTGATACTATAAAATAATCAATTCTCCATCCTACATTTTTTTCTCTGGCCTTGAACATATATGACCACCATGTATACGCTTCTGTTTTATCTGGGTATATATATCTAAAACTGTCTGTAAAACCAGATTCTAATAATTCTGTCATTTTATTTCTTTCTTCATCAGTAAAACCAGCATTTCTTCTATTGGTTTTAGGATTTTTTAAATCAATTTCTTTATGTGCTACATTTAAATCTCCACACATAATTACAGGCTTTTTCTTATTAAGTTCTAAAAGATATTTTCTAAAAGCATCTTCCCATGTCATCCTATAATCTAATCTTTCTAATTCTCGTTTAGAATTTGGAGTATAGCAATTTACTATATAAAAAGTATCAAATTCTAATGTTATTACTCTTCCTTCCTTATCATGCTCTTCTATTCCTATACCATATGTAACACTCACCGGTTTATTTTTTGTGATTACTGCTGTTCCTGAATATCCTTTTTTCTCGGCACTATTCCAATAAGTATTGTATCCTTTAAAAATCGCCATAATATTTTCATCTAATTGTTCTTCTTGCATTTTAGTTTCTTGAATACAAAAAATATCTGCTTCTATATCTTTAAAAAATTGTGTAACCCCCTTAGTAATAGCTGCCCTTAATCCATTTACATTCCATGATACTAATTTCATTTATCTTTACCTCCAACAAGAAGAAGGAGATAGTTTCCCATCTCCTCCCTCTATTTCTATTGCCTTTATTTAATTCTCGTAAATCTTTATTTATATATTTATTGCCATCCATTAATTATAATGAGTTGAAATATACGTTTCCTCCTATTATTTCACCTGAATGGTATCCTGCTGCTCTAAATGATAAGTATGAATGGTTTCTTTTTCCATTTAGTGCATCTAAAACTGCTTGTTTAACATAAGATGGATAGTTACCATTTAATCTTCTTTGCCAATAGTTATCTATAGAATAACAGAATTGGCTAGGTGCCATATATTGGCTTAATGGATCTGAACCATAGCTTTTCCAACTACTACTTACAGTTCTATTACATGCCGTTGTAATAACAGCTAGTGCGCCTTCATAACTTGAACTACATTCCTGTGCTGTTATTGCACATAACAAATCTAATTCGCTTTCTGAATATGTCCATTTACCACCATTGTAAGTAGTTCTAGAACCACCTCTAGTGGTAATTTGTTTTGTTCTTATTTCTACAATTTTATCTACTGGCTCTTTTATAACTTTTGATGAAATTTTAATTTTTTCTATTTCTTTTTTATTTTGATATTTTACCCTATATGTTACTTCTCTTATTCCGTTTTCTCCTTCTTGTATAACACTATCCTGTTTAGTTCCGCTTCCTGTTGTAACATCTTTTGTTATTGTTTCATAAGGTATTGTTTCTTTCTCAACAACTATTTTTTCTACTATTGTAGAATAATTATCTAATATATCTTCAGTTGATACTTCTGAAGATTTTTCTACTTTTTCAAAAACTTCAACATCTTCTGTTTCTTTTGATATTATTATTGTGTTATTATCAGATAATTCTTCACTTGTGTCTGGTGTTACTTTTTCATCCTCTAATAATACAATGTGGTTTTCGTCTAAAATCTCTTTGACACTTGTCTTAGTTGTTAAAACATCCATCTCATAACCACTTGATAAAACTATTTTAACATTATTTACCTTGACATTACCTGCCATTACGCCAACACTTAATAAGAAAATAAGTATTATGCTAATACATACTATCTTTTTCAGCGATATTGACGCTTTATCATCATTTTTCATACGAAATTTGTTCCCTCCTTTAAAAGCAACACATTTATTTTACCATATTTATTACCTTTTGTCAAATTTTAACTCTTCCTTTGCATGTGCTTATATTATAGTATATGCAGCTTGTACAAAAAATATTACCATTTTTTATAAGTTTTACTATTGGCTTTATCTAGCACTTTCTATCATATTTATTTTATTTTTTTATAATTTAATAAAATTTATATATTTTATTTTTGTTTTCACAATAAATTCACATATATTGGTTATAATTCTTGTATAATATTCATTAATATGTTATGATATCAATATATTTTATTTAAGGAGGAGAATTTTATGTGGTGGTGGATTATATTAGCCATAGTTGTAATAATTATTATTGCAATAATAGCAATATACAACAGTTTAGTAACCATGAGACAAAGAGTTAAAAATGCTTGGAGTCAGATTGACGTGCAACTACAAAGAAGATTTGATTTAATTCCTAATTTAGTTGAAACAGTAAAAGGATATATGGAACATGAAGCAGACGTTTTAACAAAAGTTACAGACTTACGTTCTTCTTGGGCAAATGCAAAATCTGTTGATGAAAAAGCAAAACTGGATAATCAATTATCTGAGTCTTTGAAAACAATAATGGCTGTTGCCGAAAATTACCCTGATTTAAAAGCAAATCAAAACTTCAGTGAATTACAAACAGAACTAACAAATACAGAAAACAAGATATCTTATTCAAGACAATTTTATAATGATACAGTAACTAGATATAATACAAAATTAGAAATGTTTCCTTCTAATGTTGTTGCATCTGTATTTAACTTTAAATCTGAAGAGTTATTTGAAGTAGCTGATGCAGCTGCTAGACAAAATGTTAAAGTTGATTTCAACAAATAATTAATAATAATATGGCCACAATAAATGTGGCTATATTGCTATTCTAAATATTTATAAAGGATTGGTATTATGTATCAAGATATACGAAATAATAAAATTAAAACTGGATTTATAGTTTCCCTATTTGTAATAGTAATAGCATTAATAATTTACTATATCTGTATGGCATTTGATTTAGGATATATGTCAATTATTATAGCAATAATATTTTCTATTGGTTCTGCCTGGGCTTCATATTATTATAGCGATAAAATAGTTTTATCAGTGAATAAAGCTCATCCAGCTTCTCAAGAACAATATCAAAAATTAAATAATATATTAGATGGATTAATGGTCTCATCTGGTTTATCTGATAGGCCTAGATTATATGTTGTTGATGACCCTCAACCTAATGCTTTTGCAACTGGAAGAAATCCTAAAAATGCTGTAATTTGTGTAACAACTGGTTTACTTGAAAAGATGGATTATTACGAACTTGAAGGTGTAGTGGCTCATGAATTATCACATATAAAGAATTATGATATACGTTTGTCTGCTGTTGTTAGCGTTATGGTAGGTTTTATGGTAATATTAACGGACTGGGTAAGTCGTGCTTTATTCTGGGGTAGATTTAGTGATGATGATAATAATGATAATAGCGGTAATCCATTACTAATGCTTATTGGACTTATTTGCTTAATATTAGCACCAATATTTGGTCAGCTTATGCAACTTGCACTTTCAAGACGTAGGGAATATTTGGCAGATGCCAGTGCTGTTGAGCTTACAAGAAATCCTGATGGATTAATTTCTGCTCTGCAAAAGTTAGACGCAGATACTAATCAATTAAGAACAGCAAATAATTCTACTTCACATATGTATATTGTAAATCCATTTAAATCAAACTTGAAAAATGGAAGAAGAAGAAAAACAAGTCTTCTTTCTACTCATCCTTCAATTGATGATAGAATCGAAGCAATTAGAAATTTAAAATAAAAAAATTTTATATAAGAATATAAAAAGAAGATAAATAACTATAAACTTTGAAGTTGTCAAGAGTTATAAATTTTTATCTTCTTTTTCATTATTTAATATTAAATATTTTACAAGTATTTTCATACGTTGTTCTTGCTGTCTCCTCTAAACTTTTATGTTTTACATTTGCAATTTTCTCTGCTATGTACTTAACATTTCTTGAATCATTTCTTTTTCCTCTATTTGGCTCTGGAGATAAATATGGACTATCTGTTTCAATCAAGATTTTATCTAGTGGAACCATCTCTATTATTTCATTTGCATTCTTCGAATTTTTAAATGTAACAGGTCCTGCAAAAGATATATAGTATCCTAATTTAAGAGCTTCCTTTACTAACTCTCTATTTAATGGGCAACAATGAAACACTCCTTTTTTTACTACTTCATTTGTCTTTAATATTTCTAGAGTGTCCATCACAGCATCTCTTGTATGGATTACTATTGGTAAATTAAAACCATTTGCAATTTGTATTTGTCTAATAAATACTTCTTTTTGTATATTTCTCTTTTCTTCATCTTTTTCCCAATAATAGTCTAGTCCTATTTCACCTATTGCCACGATTTTATTTGTCTTTCTTTCTGTTTCTATAAAATCTACTAATTCGTCTAATTGCTTATTTAATTCTTCTTTCTTTTCTGGTATATCATTGGGCGATATTCCTGATATAGTGTAAATCCAATCATATTTTTTAGCTATTTCTAACGCATATACCGAAGATTTCAAACTATATCCTGCATTTATTAACTTCGTTATTCCGCTATCATATATATTATTTATTAATTCTTCTCTATCTTCATTAAATTTTTCATCATTATAATGTGCATGTGAATCGAAAAATTCCACACTTATTCCTCCTCTAATAATCTAGTTATCAAAAACAGCAACTACACTTGCTACTGCATATTCTTTAATATGCGAAATGCTAATGTCTATACTTTTAAGCTCTATATTATCCACATTTTTTTTAAAGTTTTTCTGTAGCTTATCCACATTTACTACAGGTTTTCCACCATCTAGGTTTATAACTTCTATATCTTTCCATAAAGCTTCTTCTCTTCCTGATATAAATTGTGAGATAGCTTTAAAAACTGCCTCTTTTGTTGCAAATCTAGCTGCAAAATGTTGATACTTTATACTACCAGATTTATTACAATATTCTATTTCTTTTTCTGTATAAATTCTATTTAAGAAATTTTCCCCTAATTCTTCTATAGATTCTTTTATTCTCTCTACTTCAATTATATCTATACCTGTTGTAACTCTCATATTATCTCCTTTATATTAAAAAGCCCATATAAAGGGCTTTTCTCATATTAAATCTTATGCTAAACTTGCATATATTATTGTAAGAATATTTATTATTAGTATTGTAATTATTATTACTCTAGTCATTTTATTATTTTTATTTAATTCTTCAACATTATGTTTTTTATATGATACATCATATTCATTCTTTATTTTAGAATACGCCTTCTCTATATCTAGATTCTCCATCCAAATCCCTTCAAGTCTTTTTCCAAATTCTTCATTTGTTATATCTTGTATCCACAATTGTTTTGTAAAATTTATTAAACCTTCTTCTGCTTTTTTTAATTTTCCTCTAAAATCATAGTTTAATTTATTTAATAATATCTTCTTATATAAAACTAATATATATGTATATAAATACTCACTTTCATATTTTTGAGGAACTATTGTAAAATTAGACGTATTTATATTAGAAGTAAATAATACTGTACTTGTAGACGTAAATCCATATTTTATATATTGATTTTTATACATTAACTTCTTTTCATCAGTTTTATCTGTTCCTCTTGTATATTTATCATCAAGTATTTGAGAATTTGCCGGAAGAACAGAACGATATTTTTCAAATAAATTATCTAGTTCTTCTTCTTTTGTATTTTCATTCCAGTCTTTTTGATCAAGGCACACATATGAATATACAAAAAACTTCTCAGTGCCTATATTAGCCTCATTAGTAATATTTTCTGTTCCTGTTAATTCTTTTATTAAAACTGAAATATCTTTTACATTTTTAAATGTATTTGATTGTATTTTTATATTTTCGTATTCTTTTAAATTATATGCAATGGAATTAATTTCTCTAAATTTATAGTTAAAATTCAGTATATCAGAAAAATTTTCACTATTTTCTAAATTTGTTTTAAATACTAAAAAACATATTCCTGTCTTAAAGCATATAATTTTAATCTCTGATATTTCAAAAAAGATTCCGTTTTCATCGTTTACTTTACCTTGCAAATTTTCTGATAGTTCATAATTAAATATATTACATTCATGTTCTGCGAGTAATGTTGCTTTAACTGTAGTATCTAACTTTTTAAAATCTTTTAATCCTTGTTTATTAGCTTCAAACGACCAAAACATATAGTCTCTTATATTAGGTAGAAAATATGTATATAGATGTATATCTTTTTGCTTATCAAATATTCTTAATTTACACTTTTTATTTCTTAATAGTCCTTGTAAATATTTTTTATATTTTTCTTCTTCAATTACATACGGATAAATAAAATAAGTATACTGGTATTTTGTCATAAGTTCCATTGATATTTCCTCCTATGTTTTATTTATCAGTAAAATAATATAAGTTTAAATCTTCACCTAAATGCCATTTACCAATAAACTCTACTAAAATATTATTATCTAAATTATATGATGGTGCTACTGCTATTCGTCCTTGTGAGTCCACCGAACCCCATAGTCCATTTTGTTTTACACTTGCATATCCATAATCGTTTTGTTCTCTTGCATCATCATATATATAATTTACTACAACATTTCCATTTTTATCTACAAATCCATATTTTCCTTCTTCATTTCTACTTAAGAAAATTGTATTTCCATTTAATATTTCTTGGCTTGTTTTTTCTTCAAATCTAAAATTATAATATTTATATGTATCATTATCTCTTACCTTTATATATCCTTTTGTCTCATTAACTTCTGATACGATTACATTTGATAATTTCACATTAAGATCTGAATCTAATAAATCCGATGTATAGTCTTTATTTATTCCCTCATAAAGGTTAGATGCCGCCCTATATGATATATTCGAATATTTTAAGTCTACCAATATTTTTTTTGTATCATCTATAATTCCATATTTTCCATTATCTGCTACTATATATTTATTTCCTTCTGCATATGTAATACTATCATATTTTATATCTATTACATTTTTTCCTGAAGTTATGGAAACAACTCCATAATTTCCATCATTTTCAATAATTGCATTTTCTCCAGCTATAGATATTATATCCTCATAATCTCCATCTAAATATTTATTTCCCTCTGTATCTACTACTTCCCAGTTGTCATTTTCTTTAACTATATAGTATTTTCCTCCACCATATACATTTTTTATAGCATCATATTTTTCCTCTACTGCTACTGTCTTTGTATATGTTATTACTCCATATTGGTTGTCTTCATTTTTTACTATGTATCCATCTTCAAATCTAGTTGAAATTGGTTTTATCTCTCTATATTTGTTATCAATAATTACTGACCCCACATTGTCAATTATTCCTAACTTTCCACTTTTTTCTGTAAGTAAACTATTTTCTACACCTTTTAAAGCATTTATCGAGTCGTATTCACAATTTGCTATTTGTGTACCGTTAGTATCAATCAATCCATATTTTCCATCTTTTGATACTTTTAATATTCCTGCCTGATACCACAAATTATTACTTTCGTCATAATTCTCTATCGCTTCAACTGTATCATAAGTTGTAAATAATTCCTCTCCCTTTTCATTTAATACTATTGTATTATAAGTGTTTTCATTATAGTTTACATCTGTTGTACATATAAATATAGCTTTTTGATTATCTGGTATCACTATATATTCATCATATGTTGGCTCTATTATTGTATTTCCTCTTGAATCTATAACTCCCCATTTTCCGTTTGTATATATAGGAAAATATCTTAATATTACAGATTTCTCTTTGACTGTATCTTCAGAACTAAATAGCTCTTTAATGCCTATAATAAACATAACTATTACTGCTATTGCTATTAATACAGCAAAAACCTTCTTTATGTTTAACTTTGGTTCTCCTTCATATCTTTTACCTCTACTCATAGTGACCTCCAAAATAGATATTTTTTTACATGTATACTATATCATATTTACGGGTACAATTACAACATTATTATACATTTTTCACAAAAAAGTAGACTTAGATTAATATAAAAAACAAAGTAATGCTTTAGTAAAAATTAGCTCGAATCACAATTCATCTTAATTTTTTACTAAAGCACTACTTTTATTATATAACCTTTAGAATATGCTAAAAAATATAATTTATTTTACTTGCTTTGCTTTTTAGTAATCTTTGCAACTATTACACTCATATCATCTTTTTGTTTTCCATAATCATTATCTATTGCCTCTCCTATAATTATATCTGCTATTTTTTGAGCATCGTTTATTTCTATATCTTCTAATAAGTATCTAAGCCATAATTGCTTATTTACATATTCTTTGTTTGAATCTATTACTCCATCTGTGCACATTACGAGTATATCTCCATCCTGAAGGTCATAGTCATATACAACCAAATCCACATTATTTAATATTCCAGTAGGAAGTGCCATAGATTTTAATAATTGGACATTTCTCCCTCTTTTTACGTAAGTTGGACAGGCACCATTTTTTATAAATTCCATGTTGCCATTAAACAAATCTAATATTTCTATGTCCAATGTTGCATACATATCTTCCTCTGTGTTTGCTGAAAGTGTGGAATTTATTAATTTTAAAGACACTTCTTTTTCAAACCCTGCTGACAATAGTCTTTCTAGCATCTTTACTGCTATTTTACTACTTTTCATAGCCCCAGGACCAGATCCCATACCATCACTTAATGCTAGCAAATACTTACCGTCTTGCAATTTTATTTGTAAACTACTATCTCCAGATACAGGCGAGCCTGATTTTGTTGATTTTGCAGTGCCTATCTGTATATTGTACTTATCGTCAGATATATATGTAAATTTACAAGTATCTTTATTTAATCTTAAACCACATACTTGGTTCTGTAAAATTAGATTTTGTTCTAATACTTTATTTAATATTTTGTTTATTTTTCTTACTTCACACTCTGTTCCGTCTAAATTGCCACATATATCTGTATATATATCCACAATATACCTTTTTGAATTAGTTTGCTTTATTTCTATATTCTTTATTTCTATATCTTTTTGTTCTAATAGTTTTAGTATTTCTTCTTTTTGAATAAAAAATTCGTCTTCTTCTTTATTAATATCATCTGCCATTTTTGATATAGCTTCTGATACTCCTTTTAGTTGCTCTGATATGTTCTTCTTGCTTTCATCTAATTTTTTCTTCCATATAAAATTTATCTTGCTAACTCTATATGAATAATTTATAGCCTTAACTATTTTATATACGTCTTCATTTGCCTGACTTTTAGTGTTCTCAAATCCAACAATATAGTTATTATTTTTCTCTAATATTTTTACAAATTCTTTTTCTGTTATTACGTCATTTTCTATTAAATAGTTAAATATATCTGTTATTAGTTCTTCCGTAGGATCATATATCTCTTCATAAAGCATATTATCTTCTAATTCTTCTAAATTTTTCTTTAATTCTTCCATAAAAATATCTATATTAGCTTTTTCTTGGGCCTTTAATTCTTTTTCTGAAAGTATTGTTGCTGCCGCCTCACTATAGCTTTCTGCCATGTCAAAGATAGTATCAGACATACTGTTTAGTTTAAATATAGTATCTTTATTTTCTTCTAAACCTCTCTCTGCTCTTTCAGGTAATAGTTTTGTACTTCCAACCAAATCTTCTATATTAATCTCTATATTTTTAGGAATAATTAAAAGTCCTAATGAAGCTATTAATATTTCTTGGAATACTATAAGATCTACTGTATTTCCATTTGCTGCATACGCTAAAATTACATTTCCTAGCGTAAATCCTGCAATCACTCCTAGTCTACCTAGCCTATTTAAAAGTCCTGCAATTAATCCAGATATTGCATATGCTGCAATCATTATAGGTTCTGTACCTGTAATAATTCCTAGCACCACTCCTATAGTTATTCCACCTGTTGCTCCAACTAGCATGCCATTTTTCCAGCCAAGCACTAAAACTATTAATATACTTAAAATATTTTTTAATGAAAAGCCAAAAATGTTTAAACTTCCAAACGCTGTTATTGTTATTGCAAGTAAAAGACTTGTCCCTGTTACCTCTTCTATCGTAAATGCTCTTCTTTTTCCAAAATCTATTATCATTGTTATTGAGTTTGTAAAGATTTTATAAAATATGTATGTTGTCATAGCAAGCATTATACTTGTTAATAAATCAAATACATAAAAAGTTCTGAAAAGCATTGGTATTAATTGTACCAATATAACCGCAAAAAATAGATGAAATCCTATTTTTCGTCTTTCATTAACACCTTCTTGTATTTTTGGTCTTACTACTAGAATCATTGCAAAAAAAACTAATGAAGTTATGAAATATATAACTAAATTATTAAGTCCAAATCCAATAAATGTTCCTATTAAAGATATCGCATACATTATTCCTATAGGTCTGTTATTACTCAAAGCACCTGCAATAATAGCTAGTCCGAAAGGTGATAATGAAAACATTAAAGTACTTTCTTCAAATCCTACCATTGATATTAAAAAAGTTACCGCATACAGAATAATATTTTGTTTTGCAAATAACCTTTTTAGCACATCTTTTGCACTAACTTTTTTATTTTCTTCAATATATTCATCATTTTGATTATCAAATAAGTCTCTTGTTATATTTTGAAACATAATAACCACCTCTACCTTTTTATTTATGCATTAATGTTTTTATTCCGTATTTTCCTTTGTGTTAATAGCATTTCTTAATGCTACCTTATTATAGTATTTTTTTAGATATTTTTTTGTCACATTTAATCCATAATATAAAAAAGTTTTTTACAAAATGTGATGTGCTCTTTATTCTTTTTTTATTTTTTAACAATTTTCTCATATTATTTTATCTTAAAATAGCACTTTTTTCAATAATTTGTGAATAAAAATTAAATAAAAATGAGAAACTAGGATTGAACTGAACTGAACCCAATTTCTCATTTTTACTTATATATTATGCTAGTAAACTATTCTTCTTTCTTTTTAAGTACTTTTACTTTAATTAATACAATTCCTGCTACTAGTACTACTGCTACAATTCCAGCTATAATGTAGAAGAAGTTGTTCTCACCAAATGGTGTTAATATAACTATTCTCTCTGCTACACTACTATCTACTTCTGAAGCATCATCTAGTAATGGATCTTGGTTTCCGACTACTGAGTAGGCCATTCTTCTACCATTTGTGTTAGAAGTTTTTACAATCTCAATCATGTTAGTATATTGTAAATCGTCTTCTGTATTTTCTGGTGTTATTAATTGTGATAGTATTAATGTTTTACTTATTTCGTCTCCTGGTGCCAATTCTGTATTAAAGCTTGAAGTTTGAATTATAGTATTAAATTGTGCAATGTTATCTGTTAATCTATTATTTACTAAATCTCCACTTAATAAATCTGCACCTGATATAACTGACCAGCCATCTCCACTGTTTGTACTATTATTTGCTTCGAATTGTAAGTTGTTCTGTACATAGTCTACTACTTGCTCTGTTGTAGTTGTTGATATGCTTGCGCCTGAAATATCTCCTTTATAGTAGAAGTTCTTATTATCTCCGTCAACATAGTCCACCTCGCCTACGTTTGTAACCTTGATAGCATATGTTACTTGGATTGTAGCGCCATGCATTAATTCTTCGTCCATTGTAATCTGTACTAAACCTTTGTCTGTATCTCTTACAATATTATCTATTTCATCTCTGTATGAATATCTATGTCTATTTTCATCTCCATAGTATTCTTCATACATTCCTATAGCATCTCCTTCTTGATAATAATCGTTTCCTCCAACTCTATCATCATCCGCATCTATTTTGTTTTTGTCTATGCTATATTCTTTATGATCTTGCCATAGAGCATTGTTTGCAGCTTCATTTATATCAAATAATATACTATTATTTGCAAGTGTTACTTTAATATTTGTTATAGATTTATCTATTTCTAATTGTGCTTTTGGTCTTTCTGTTAATCCTAAATCTATATTATTTAGTGTGTAATTACTATTATATTGGTTATCTCCAACATAATTTTTACTTGAGTTAGATGAGTTGTTTGCTGTTGCTTTGTCTCCATCTGATTGTTGTCTATCATACTCAAATTCTACTACTATAACACCTGTCTCTGCTGTCATATATGTATTATCCATAAGCTCATTATATAAACTTGAGTCTCCACTATATGGTGAAGCTAAAACTTCTGCTATATGGTTTGTTACATCTTCATCACTGTAGTCTATTACTCTGTCTCTACCTGCAACTTCTCTTGCTGAATTTACAGGTCCTATGATATTTAATCCAGATCTATTTGAAGTACTCCAAATGTCTTTTGCGTCTGAATAATTTGTAGAGTCACTATCTGATTTGTAGATATCATATCCATAGGTGCCACTTTCGTTTTGCGTTGCTGTATTTGTGTATCCTGTATATCTTCCATCTATATCTGTTTGACCTGATTGTTCTATACCGTCTTGATATGTTGTAGATTTAAAATCTTGTCCATTGTATGATACTGGTTGCTCTCCAGATGGAATAGCTGTTTCTAAAGTATCTCCATAGTAGAATCTTATTACATAATCTCCTGGTATATAGCTTTCAAAATTATATCTACCATTGCTGTTTGTTGTGGTTTCCTGCCAAATATATTCTGAACCATCAATACATTTTTCAACTAATTGTACCGTTACTCCACTTATTCCTGTCTCTTCATCTTGTCTTACACCGTCTCCAATAATTGCATCTTCAGAATTATTTGAGTCTCCAACTGTTTCGGTACGTTCATCTTCCCATACAGTACCATTTGCTTCTCTCACAGCATCTGTGTCTATTACTACTCTTAATGATGGTGCTCTATCCGTATCGTCTTCGAAGTTTTTCTCGTATCTTTCTCCTTGTAGATTTTCTTCTACTAGGTTACCTGGGTTAGAATCTCTATCTAATAGTCCAGCTATATCTTGGGAATCTTTGCTTACTCCATTTGGAAGTTCTGTACCATCTCTATAGAATGTAGTATATCCATTTATTTCAGCTATGTTCTCTTTAGGACTACTATCATCATCTAATATTATTCTATTTCCTTCTTTATTTACCTCAAATGTTAAGTAAATATATGCACTTTCTCCTGTTGCTAACTTCTTATCCTCTAGTCCTCTAATATATAAACTTTGATATTCGTTTCCAAGATTCTTCTCATTACCATATCTGCTTTGTCCTTCTGTTGCTTCTACCTCTCTTGAATTATCTATAAATCCTACTGCTGAAGTGCTTTCATTATCTATTACAGATTGGTTTTGATTCATCATTTCATAATATTGGTTTTGGTCTATAGTTGTACGTGTATTATCGCCGTCTCTATACATTATCCAAGATAAGTTTGGTTTATATGTATAATCTGCATCATAGTAATCTACTACTTCTTTAATTTGTGACATTATACTCATTGATTGGTTTCTAACTGTAATTTTGTATGTTATATATACCTCTAAATCTGAGCCTGGGTGGTTTAATGCTGCTGAATCATAACTATAATCTGTTTCATATATCTCTCTGTTATATCCACTATTATAGTATGCTTCATAATCTGACATTCTTACGTTTATATCCCAATAAGTATTATTGTCATTTCCGTCTGCATTGTTTGAACCCTCTTCTTCCTCTACTCTTTTATCGTAAGTATATATTACAGTTTTATCATTTATTTTTAATGCTGCTTTATATACGTCTTTTCTAAGAGCTGCATCAAATTCTTGTCTTCTCCATAGTCCTAAGTTTACATGTAATTGTCCTGGATAAATTGGTTCATACGTTGTATTTCCTACTGTTATAGAACTTGTATTATAATCTGCTGCACCTGCTATTCCAACGTCGTCATTTATTATAAATTGATCATATACTGGATATAAATCGATTTTTCCACTAAATGGTGATCCTGAATATGCTTGTATATAACAATCTTCTATAAATTGTAGTTTTCTTAATGTCTCTTCATCTCCACCTGCTATATCATTATATATTTTCCTCATCGCACTATCATCTGGGAATTTCTTATTGCTTTCTATATATTCTCTTACTCTTGCAGAAATTTCTCCTTCAGAAAAGTTAGTTGTCTCTATACCATTTTCGTCATATTCATATCCATCAACTAATTGTATTTCTGTTTTAGAATATGTTCCATTATCGTTTAATGTATATCCCATTAAATCTAATTGAGTATATATTGCGTTTCTACTTCCTACTCCTAATGTATTGCTTGAAGGATAGTTTTCTGGATATGATGCTATTTCTTCGAATCTTTCGTCAAGTTCATTTCTTGAAATATCTACTCCAGTAACTCCCACTCCTTCAGATTCTGTACCTTTTGAAGTCACTTCCCATTCAGTTGTGTTATATAATCCTGCATTTACCATTTGCTGGGCTGAACCATATTGTCCTCCTCCAGTATTTAAGTATTCTGTTGGTAGGTATCGTTGTCCATTATATTCAAATACTACATAGTATTTCTTTAATGGATCTAATCCAGAGAATAAATACTCTCCATTTTCATCTGTGTATGTAGGATTTATTCTATAATATATATCATTTGGATCTGTACTTTCTTCTCCACCTTCAGTAGATAATTCTACTACTTTTCCATCTTCATCATATAATGTTACTTTTACATTCTTTAATCTTATATCTGCGTTTTCACCTGTTGTGTTGCTTACACCATCAGCCATTGTCTCTTTTCCTGTTGGTACGTCTTCCCATACATAACCACCAAGTTTCATTGTAATATCTATTTTGTCATCACCCATTGGGATTTCTAAATATGTTTTATATAAATGTCTTTCTCCTCTTAATACGTTTATATGGTCTTGTGCATCTATAGCTTCTAGCCACGAATACGCTGTACAGTAGTAGCAGCAGCCACCACAATTATATGTACCGCCCTCTCCATCAGAATGTCCGTGGCAATGGTAATTATGTTCGTCACTCCATGTTACTTTGTATACTTTTGCATCCATTTCACAAACATATGCTGATGCACTCATCCATTGAAAGTCTATATGTAAAACAAGTTTACTTACACTTTCATCTGGGTCTGTTATGCCTTCATTTGGATTTCCTATCTTTAAGTAGAATTCTTCCTCACCTGCTGATACTCCTTTTGGATATATCTGTTCAGAATAATCTACATAAGAGTTATCATCCATTGTTGGTTCGAAAAATTCTAAATCATATTCTGTTCCATCATATATGTATTTTTCTATTTCTATTTTCTCTTTAACAACTTCATCTTTAGAGTTATATCCTATGAAGTACATATCTGATATTCCACCAAATGCCACTCCATCATAAGCACCATTTATGTAATCTATTGATAAAGGGCCTACTGTCAATGTTTGTGCTTGATAATCTACTAAAGTTCTAACCTCGTCTAAATTTGTTTCATCTTTAGCATCAATATTTGGATCTGTTGTACTTGCACCTTCTGCATTTGCTGTTTTATCAAAGAATTCTTCATATCTTAAAGCTTCTTGATATAGTTCTTGTCCTTCTTCACTAATTCCAGTATGTTTTCCTCTTGCTTTCGCAAAATCTGTAGACCATACTGCGTTTTGTTTTAAATCATCCCATTCTCCTAATGTAGGATATGTTAATATATATGCTAAATCCGGATGATATTCTCCACTAGGGTCTATTAAATCGTAGTGCCTTCCTACACAATACATATATGGATATGTTATTTCTCCATTATGTTCAAATTCTCTACAATAGCCGTGAGTTCTAGGCCATTGTTTTTTGTTGCCGTTCATATCTCCATATTTTAATGCTGTTTCTATTCTTAAATCTTCACCAGAATTATGGAACCTTATACCATGGTTTACACAATAGAATTCTCTTCCGTTTGCATCGGCCAAGCCAGTAGGTGTAAATTGTGTTATTTTCAAACTTCCATCTGGATGAGTTACAACGGATTCTGCTACTTCTTCTACTGGAATTTCTTCTTTTGCTGCTGCAGTAGCTGTATCTCCATCTACTGCAAGAGAAATTTTACTTAGTAGCATTAGGATAGTTGCTATAATTCCTATTACTATTATTGCAAATATTTTCTTTGCTCTATTTGTCTTCATTTCCTATTTCCTCCTTCCCTCTATTTTTTCTTGTTTAGAACACGTTTTTTTATTTCATATACTCCGAATCCCAATATTGCAATTACTGCTAGGATTATACCTGTATATGTTATTATTTTACCTGTTACTAATGATACTACTACTTCTGCTTTTGACATATCATCTTCTGAATTAATTTCGTTGCCTACTGTTGAGTCTATATCTTGTAAGCCTAGCTCATTATAGCTTTCATAAATTTCCGCATTATTATCTAAAGTATCTAATAGGTCTTCTGTTATTCTTATACTTACTACTAAAGTTACTTCTTTAGTTTCTCCTGGATTTATTACTTCGTTTGCTAAACTTGCATTGTATATATTACCATTTTCTGATAAATACCAATCTGGGTTTAGTTCTGTACTAAAGCTTACTTTTTCTGGTAAGTAGTCTACTATTTTACTTGCATAGCCAGGTACTGAACCTTCATTTGTTACTGCTATCTTGTATTCAATTACTGCACTACTTTTTCCAACGTTTCTTTCAAGTACTTCAACCTTTGCTACTTTTGTATCTTTACCATATTCGTCAACTCTCATTCCTATTGTTGGTGTTGTAAGAGTTATTTTATTTACATATTTATCTAATCTCAAGTCAAATTTATTTGCTGTGTATAAACCTATATCTATGTTTCTTATGTTTTCACCATCTATAGTTAGAACGTCTGTGATACCCGCTATTCTTCTTTCTCCATTTAGTGTTAAATTAACGTCTATAGCGTCTGAGTTAAATCTTTCATTTACTCCTTCTTTTTGATATTCTGTTAAACTATAGTTTGAAGAATCATATACAAATACTACAACATATTCACCGTTTGGTAAATTATCGAATTGATATGTACCATTATCTGAAGTTGTTGTTATTTTATCTTCATTTGTATCTGGGTCTTTAACTATTGCACTATTGTCTTTGTTTAATAGTATAACTTGCATATTTGCTACTGTTGGTTCTGATGAATCTCTTTGTCCATCTAAGTCTTCATCTATCCATGCTGTACCTGTTATTCTATATCTGTTTGGTGCACTTGGATTATCTCCGTTTCCATGATTTGCATTTGGGTCATATTCTATTATTGCTGTTACTTCATTTGAAGTAATTTTGTCAAATCCTATTGCCTCCAATGTTGCTACTGTTTTTATTTCTTTATCATTTTTGTCTGGTAACATATTTGCTTTTACTGTTACTTCAACTGTTGCTGACGTTCCAGAAGCCATTTCTGGTATTGTTATTGTAAATTTTCCATCACTTGCTCTTTCTAAAGTTTTAGTTGTTCCATTATATGTATAGGTTGCTTTTACAAAGCTTAATCCTTCTGGTATTGACATTTCCATTTTGTTTGTAACAGAATCTATTTTTCCGTTATTTCTTATTGTGAAGTTATAGCTATATTCTGTTCCTTCTTTAATATATTGTTTTTCAAGTTCTGCTTGCTCTATAGTTAATTCTACTTTTTCTGCATGGAATCTTCTAACATTTGAATATTGTTCATTTATTCCATCTGCCTTTGCAGTCATTATTGTGGTTAAGTCTCCATAGAAATCTTCTACTTCAAATTCAATATATACATAAGTTTTAGTACGTAAATTAATATCTATAGGTTCGTCTCCTGTATTTTGTCCTTGGTCGCTATCCATAAATGCTCTTAAACTCTTTAATTCGCCTACATTTACAGATATGTTATTTCCATCTATAGTAACTCCATCTGTAATTTTATTTGTAAATGTTTTATCATCTGAATAATATACATTTCTAATTTTGATTCCGTCTGGAAAGCTTAAATTAAGTGTTACATTTGATAAATCTTTATCATTTGATACATTTTCTATAGTTGTATTATATCTAATAATTTTCCCTTTTCTTAATGTTTCACTTTCATAAGTATCAGGCGCATTAGTTATTTTTAAATCTCCTTCTAATACTGTAAATGTAAATGGTGAAGATTGTAATTCTCCTGTTACATTGTCTGCTACTAAAGACACAACATTTTGTACTTCTTTATCTCCTGGATATTTATGTTCTATAATTTCTACTTCTCCATCATCTGGATTAGTTGTTATTGTTGTTGCTGTTCCTTTTTCTATTCTTAGCTCGTATCTTACTGTAACAGTTTCTCCTGCCGCTATGTTTCCTAGTGATATTGTTTTTTCTCTTTCTTCACTATCTACGTATGCACTAGTTCCTTCTTCTATTTCTGTATGTACTGTTCCTTCAGGTGCCACAACTTTTAATGCAGCATTTTCTAATGCTTTATCTCCTGTATTTTTTACTGTGGCTGTTACTTCTACCACTTGTTCTTCTCTTACTACTTCTGTTGCTGTAGAAAGTGTTATTTCTGCTTCTGGTCCCGTGCCTGTTGAGAATTCTATTATAGCAGATACTTTATTTTCCGGCATTGAACCTATTTCAGAATCGTTTGTATAGTAAATTTTATACATTGCATAAGTATTATTGTTTGGAGTTAAATTTTCTGGTATTTCAACTCCATAACTAAAGTTTATTCTAGAACCAGAACTTATTTTATAATCATCATTAAATACTATTAAGAATGATTTTGAACTTGTTTTTGCTGTTTCTGACCAAGCATTATTGCTATCCGATAAGTTGTTTCCCGCATTTGCGTTGTCAGAATAATATATTTTATAGTTTGATGATTCTACTCCTGATAGTGTAATTCCTGATGCTAGTGGCATTGTAAATGTTGATCCCATATCTGTATCAGTATCTATTTGTTTGTTTCCTTGTGCTGGAATTCTTCCTAAAACTGAAATTCCACTTATGTCATTTGAGTAGTTGTTTATTAAAGTTCCACTTATTGCTGCAGTTCTTTTTGCTGAATATGTATCTATCTCTACATTGATTGGACTATCAGATATTGATAGTATATCTTGCTCTCCCTCTTTATAGTTGCTTATTCCGCTTGCTGCAACGACTCCATTTGGCGCAACAAATGTTATATTTTCAGATACTGTTCCTTCTGGTTTTGTTGCTGTTTCATTCTCATTTGTATATTGTAATGTTACTTCGTCACTTCCGCTTGGTGTTAATGTATCTGTCGTTAAGTCTGTATTTAATACTACTATTGCACCTTTATATTCTGCATCTATTGCATATTCTGTTTGATTTCCTTCTAACTCTACTATTATTACTTTGTGTCCATTTTCTTCTGATAATTTCGAACTTTTTACTTCTAGCCCATTATCTAATAATATGTTTGTGCTTTTTAGTTTAACGTCTTCTATATATGAAGGTAATGTTATTTTTAATGTAGGGTCTTTAAATAATGCATTGTATACACTAGACGTATCTAGCACTGCTCTAATTTCTACATTTTCGTTTGTTAAAACTGTTGTTAAATCTGTTTTATTTATTGCTAATTCTACTTTTGTTTCTGGCTCTTTAAGTGATATTTGTGCTATCTCTTTAGATGCTGTTATATCACTTTTTCCTTCCATCTCTACTTTTATTTTATTAAAGCTTTTCATTTGATCTATAGAATAGTCTATTTCTCCTTTTAAAGCTTTTATTACATTTATTTCTAATTTTCCTTCTATGATCGGTGCTGTTGTTGTTATTACTAGTTTATTATTGTTGCTAGAGCTTATGTCTAAACTGTATACTCCATTTTCTAGTTTTGTTTCTTTATTTATTTTCCCAAGCTCTGTTCCATTAGCATCTTTTACTAAAATCTCACCGTCTTCGCCTAATATTTTGTTAAATATAGCTTGGCTAATTTCTACTCTTCTATTATATGCATAATTTTTTCCGTTTATTGTTGTAGAGCCTTCTTGTTCTTCTGCTGTAACAAATTTATCGTATTCTTGTACTAACTCTAATGAAGTTGTTAATTTGCTACTGTTAATTGTTGCTACATATTTTGTAGTATATTCTGTTTCGTTTTTGTCTTTTGCTTCATAGTTTGCATATACATATCCTTTACTGATATCCTTAGTTACTTGAACTTCATAATCTGCTATTGTTCCTAAAGTTTCTGTATATTTAACTTCTTGTACTGTTGTTTTTGTTATATTTGTTTCTTCATTATTATATATAGTTAGATTTGATACTGCTGTAATGCTACTATCTATTCCGTTTTGAACTGCATAGTTATAAACTTCTTTTCCTTCAAATAAATATGTTACTAAATATTCATCTGTAGCATTTTTCTTCCATGAAATGCTATCTTGTAGGTTTGATACATTTAGTGTTACTTTTCCTGTTTCTATATCGTATGAGTAATTACTATTTGTAAATTCTAGACCATCTGTTTTTCCATTAGTTGCTTCTGTTTTTGTTGCTATTCCTGTTACTGTTGTTGGTTTTACATCATTTATTTCTGGCACAGTTAATTCTACCGACGTATTTTTTATAGGTAGAGTACTGTCTTCTACATTAGAATTTACTTTTGTTTGTATCATTACTCCATAATTGTCATTTATAGCATAAGGAATGTACTTTGTTGTTTCAAGACTTAGTTCTGCCTCAGCTGTTCCTTTCCAAGAAAGTTTATTTGTTACTTCTTTTTCTATAGAATTTCCTTCGCCTTCTCCATCTACATAGTTTCCTGTAAGTTTTGCCTTAGTTTCCTTAGCGAAATAATCCAAATCCACACTATCCTTGTTTAATATTTCAATTGGAAGCTCTATAGTAATATCTGAACCGTTATTTAATTTATTTAATATGATTTTACTATTTTCAGTATCAATACTTTGAATGTTTTCATTCTCAATGCCATCTTTTAGTTTAAAGTTTGCATTTTGAAATTCTACAGTTCCATTTTCTAGATACCCCGAATTATTAACCTTTACATTTAGATATAGTTTCGCATCTTCTGAACCTATATCAAATGTTTGATTATGTATTTCTCCATAAAAATATGAGTTAAATTCAACATTCTTGTGATTTGTTTTAGAAGTTTGCTCATTTAACTCTTCATCGCTTAATGCGTACGCTATTGTAAATTCTCCAAGAACTGCCATATTAGCGCCCATTAACACTATAACCATAATTAGTGCAATAATTTTTTCAAATAGTTTACTCATAATAACCTCCGTTTTTATAACATATACATATATTATACGACATTTTTATTGTTTTTTCAATACTTTCCTGGCTTATTTCAGGCTTTTCCTGAACTTTTTATGTATATCTTGTGTCATTTTACTATATTTTTACTTAAACATACTTTTTATGGCATTATAATATATTATATAATAATTATATTTTAGCATTTTTTATTAACATTTCAACTTATATATTCCTTATATTTCATGCATTATTCTATATCTTTTTACGGAAGCTCACATACCAAGAGAAATATTAAAATTATATTACATTTTCTTTACAGTTTTACAATTTATAATTTTAGTAACTAATTTTATTATTTTGAATATTATATTATAGTTTTTTAAACATATATTATATAGAGGTGATTAAGTATGAATAATAATAGTAATATGAACATGGCAGACCTTATGTCGATGCTGGCAAAAATGGATAAAAAAGAGTTAGAAAAAGGCATTAATAAAATGAGTCAAATGCTTAAAAATGGTGATGCTAATTCCATTATAAATGAAATAAAAAATAATAAATAGTTTATGTATAGGAGGGGGTTCGTATGAATGATAATGACATGAGTAATATAATGAAACAACTTAATAATATGATGCAAAATAACGAATTTCCCGATAATATTAAAGAGGCTATAAATAATTTTAAAAATTCATCTAGCAATAATAATACTAATACCAATAATAAAAATACTAATAACAGTGATAATCCCGAAATAGATATAAATACAATACTCAAAATGAAACAAATTATAGATTCTATGAATACAAATAAAAATGACCCTAGATCTAACCTTTTAATGTCTCTAAAGCCATATTTAAAAGAAAGTAGGCAAAAGAAAGTAGATCAATATGTTCAACTATTTGGCCTAAGTAAAGCTTTTGAAATGTTCAATTTTCTGGGTGGTGAGAACAAAAATGGTGTATAATTATCCACATTTTCCTACAAAATCATATAGGAGTTATCCACATAGTCTAAACAATAGGCCTTTTTACTCAAAAAACATGCCCAATAGAATGAGGGAATTTCCTACGGAAAGCAATATTACACCTCATGATAATAAAGAACATTATGACAAATTAGATGATAAAAAAATTGAGGATACATATTTTGAAATTTTAGGAATAAAATTACATTCTGATGATATTTTATTATTATGTCTTATTTTCTTCTTATACAAAGAAGGCGTACAGGATGAATATTTGTTTATAGCTTTAATAATGCTTCTTCTTTCTTGAAAAATTCCATAAGGATATATAGTAGATAATACTATATAATCCTTATGGATTAGAATTTTTGTTATAATTTATAATAGCTAATTATTCTAAAATCAATTCATCTTTGTCATTAATATATGCCGATGTTTTAATTTTCTTAATTTCACTGTCATCCTTATCGATTTCTTTTACTATATCTGCTATTCTTATTTGTACAGCATCTATTTCAGATGCTTCTATAACAGCATCTTTATTTCCTTTAGCCCCAGCATGTGCTAATCCTCTTAATGTTCCTAATATTACTATATTCTCACTTGCTACTACTTCTGCACCAGCATTTACGTCACCAATTATTACTATACTTCCTTCAAATTCTAACCTTTGCCCAGACCTTAAAGAACCTTTGTGAAATTTAGTTTCTGAAGTAGCAACTTCTTTATAGAAGGTTTTTTTGATTCCATGTAAACCTAAAACTTTAGGGCTATCAAATTCAATTTGTACATTCAAAAACCTTTTTATAACTCCTTGTATCTCGTCCATTTCTTTATTTTTCAGTACTTTACCTGTAATTAATATTGGCGTCTTATCTTCTTTGTATAAATTTTTTAATTCGATTATTTTTCTTTTTAATTCTGATATAATTTCTCTTTGTTCTGCATTTTCGTCTATTCTAATAGATACTTGATTTTTCTTAATACTTATACTTATACAATTTCCCATACTTCACACTCACCTTTATTTATCTTACACTCTCTATGCTAGAACTTGCATTTTTATCTTCTGTTACCTTTTCTGAATTCATACCAAAATATTCTTCCATAATTTTCTTAGCTACTTCTGCTGTATTTCCTCCAGAGCCTGCCTTTTCTACTAGTACTACAACCGCGATTTCTGGTTCATCATAAGGTGCAAATCCTACAAACCAGCCATGTGCTTCTCCTTCGACACCTGTTTGAGCAGAACCTGTTTTACCTGCTATATCCATGTCAAAGTCTGAAAAGGTTGAATATGCTGTTCCTCCTGCTTCACTCGTAACGCCTTTCATTCCTTCTCTAATAGCATCTAGGTTTTCTTCAGATATATTTAAATCTTCTTTTAATTCATTTTCTGTTCCAATTGTATTTTTAGTATAATTTTCTATTTCTTCTTTTGATATTTCTGTTCCATCCGGATTAATTATTGATTTTATTATGCTTACATCAACATTTCTTCCTCCATTTGCAACCATACTTATATATCTTGCCATTTGTACAGGAGTATATTCATTAAAACTTTGTCCTATTGCGGCAGATAGTGTATCTGCTGGATACCAAGTAGTGTAACCCATATTGCTTGCACTTTCTCTACTTGCTACTGTCCCTCTTTCTTCTCCTGTTAGTTCTATTCCGGTTCTTTTACCTAATCCATAATATCCTGCATATTCGGCAATAGTATCTATTCCCATTCTATAGCCTATATCATAAAAGAAATAGTTACAAGAATATTTTATTGCTTGTGTTAAGTTCAAATATCCATGTCCCGTTCCATAACTTCTGTAATACCAGCACGCTTGATTATCCCCATAAGGATATACTCCTGTATCATTTATTAATGTAGAAGTAGTTATTTCCCCTGTATCCAAAGCTGCTGAGGCTACAACCATCTTAAATGTAGAGCCTGGTGGATATGCACTACTGATTGCTCTATTTACATATTTGCCTGTTGTGTCATTTGCGTCGTACTCTTCAGAATATTTTTCCGGATTATAGTCTGGATAACTTGCCATTGCTAATATTTCTCCAGTATTCACATTCATTACAACTACTGCACCGTGCGTCAGCTTCGTTTCCTTCTCCATATTCTCCTGCTGCTATATCTTTTATATTTTGTTCTAGCGCATCTTCTGCCACTTTCTGTAGATTAGCATCTATTGTAAGTACCACATCTGATCCAGCAATTGCTTCTTCTGAAATATATTCACTGGTTATTGCACCATCTACTGTCATATCTACTTGTTTTACTCCATCTGTTCCTTTTAAATATCCTTCAAATACTCTCTGTACGCCATCTTTTCCTATTATGTCATCATTTCTATAAGTATCTTTTCTTTCATTATATTCTTCTTCACTTATTGCCCCCACATATCCTAAAATATGAGATGCTAAATTTCCTGAAGTATATGATACTATTGGTTCTGTAACAACATTTATACCTGCAAGTTTTGCATTTTGCTCTCTTATCTGTACTGCTGAGGTATTGCTTATGTTTTTTGCTATTGTAACAGATTTTGTACTACTATATCCTTTATTTGAAATTTCATATCTTACTGCCATAATTTGTCTTGCTGTTTTTATGTCTTCTTCTTCTATTTCATATCTTTCTTTTAATTTATCAAAAACCTGCTCTGCTGTGTAATTTTCATCTAAGTTGTTCTCTGCTTTCCATTTTTTCTGTGCTTCTTCATTTTTTTCCGTAAATTCAAATGGATCTACACTTATTGGTAAATTATCTATATACTCATCTTTGTTACTTTCTAATATTTCAACAAATCTTTCTATTGCAGAATTTAATTCTTGATTACTTACTTTGGTACTATAAATTTCTACGCTATATCCTGTTTCTGTCCTTACTAATTCTACCCCAGTTCTATCTTTTATTGAACCTCTAGCAGCCTTAACTACGGTTTCTCTTGTGAGTCTTGAGTTAGATGTTTCTCTATATTCTTCTCCGTGTATAATTTGAAGGTTAAATAATTGCATTAACAATATTATTCCCGCTATGTATACGATTACTGTAAGTATGTTATATCTAATTCTATCACTCTTATTTTTTTCTTTATTCAATACCTCACCACCATTCTTTTTCTAAAAATATCTAGTAAGTATGTTTTTTGTTTTAAAAACTTCTTCTAACGCATGTCCTAATTTTTGTATTAATGGATATATAACTATTGTAATTAGTAAGTTATATATTATTTCTATAATTAGTATACGTACAAATTGAATTATTTCTACATTAATATTTAGTGCAATTATATTAAATATGTATCCTCCTATTTCATATATTGCAGTAGATGCTGATATCATAAGCATAATCGTAATTCTACTTTCTTTTGAAAAATTCTTGTCCAAATATTCTCCAAGTAACCCTATTATCCCAAGCATAATTCCTGATATTCCAATCTGACGTCCTATTACTACATCTATGAAAAATCCGAATATTATTCCAAATATTAGCCCTAGTTTTTTACCAGCAAATAATCCTATACATAGTATAAATATTACAAATAAGTTTGGTTTTATATTTGCTATTGTAAACCAGGTAAAAAAATTTGATTGGATGAAATATATTATTAAAAAACTCACAATTATTAATACTATTGATAGGAATTTTTTCAAGTCAAGTTTCTTCCTTTCTAAATTTTGCTTTTTATTAACACATATTTTTAGTTATTTGCAGTATTAGTTATAACTAATACTGTATTTAGTTTATTAAAATCTAGTGCTGTTTCTACGATAGCATATCTATCAGTTATATTACTAGTGTTTACAACTTCTGTTATTGTTCCTATATGGATTCCTTTTGGATATATTCCACCTATTCCAGAGGTTTCCACAGTGTCTCCCTGTAAAACCACTGCATCTGTTGGTATAAAGTTTGCTCTTAATGTTGATTTATCTTCTAAGGTTCCTTGTACAACTATTGTATCTTCTGTTGTACTTATTGTACTTGTAACAGCACTTGCTGTATCAACTATGGTTTGAACTTTAGCAGTATTATTAGTTACAGATATAACATGTCCTACTAAGCCACTATCTGCGATAACTGTCATTTCTTCTTTTATACCGTCATCTGATCCTACATTTATAACTATTGTGCTACTATAATTACTAATGTCTCTATTTATTACATCTGCTGGCATGGTAGTATAATCTGTATATTTATCTTTTAAATTCACATATTCTTTTAATGTATCATTCTCTGCTTTTATTATTTCTAATTCTCTTAACGACTGTTCTAATTCACTATTTTTCTTTTTTAGTTCTTCATTTTCCGCTTTTAATGTATCCATATCTGCAAAGAAACTATCATTTCCAGATATTTTATTTTTCAAATAAGTAAAACCATTTTGTATTGGCATAACAAATATATTACATATATTTTGAATATATGATACCTGATTTGCATTACTATTAGTAAATACTACTAACAGTATGATAATTACTATTGTTATAACAACACCTGCAATTCCTTTTTTCTTATTTTTATACATTTTAAATTATCAGTCCTTTTTTGTTATTTTCTTTTCCTTGCATTTATTAAAACATTTTTTAGTCTTTCTAAATCTTCTAATGTTTTTCCAGTTCCTTTAACTACGCAGTCTAACGGTGTTTCTGCAATATACACTGGCATTTCAGTTCTTTCTGCTATTAATTTATCTATATTTTTTATAAGTGCCCCTCCACCGGCAAGCACAATTCCTTTCTCCATAATATCTGAAGATAATTCTGGTGGTGTTCTTTCTAAAGTTTGTTTTATTACTTCTACTATTTTTTCTATAGATTCTCTCATAGCTTCTTCTACTTGGTTAGAAGTAATTTGTACAGTCTGAGGTAAACCAGTAGTTAGATCTCTTCCGCTTACTTCCATCGTAAGTTCTGTTAATAGTGGTTTTGCGCATCCTATTTCTTTTTTTATTTGCTCTGCTGTTGTATCTCCTATTGCGAGATTCATTTCTCTTCTTACAAAATTCACAATATCTTCGTCTAATTCATCTCCTGCAATTCTTATAGAATTACTTACAACAATTCCTCCTAATGATATTACTGCAACTTCTGTCGTTCCTCCACCTATATCTACAACAATATTTCCGGTTGGCTCTGCCACTTCTAATCCGATTCCTATAGCTGCTGCCATTGGTTCTTCTATTAAATAAACTTCTTTTGCCCCGGCTTGTAGAATTGCTTCTTCTACAGCTCTTTCTTCTACTTCAGTTATACCAGATGGTACACCTACTACCACCCTAGGTCTACTTACATTATATCTCTGACATATTTTATATATTATATTTTTAAGCATTAATTGAGTTGCTGTAAAATCTGCTATTACTCCATCTTTCATCGGTCTTACAGCTTTTATCCCTTCAGGAGTTCTCCCTAACATTTCTTTCGCTTCATGTCCTGTTGCAAGTATTCTATGTGCTTTTTTATCTATTGCAACAACTGATGGCTCATTTAATACTATTCCTTTCCCTTTTAATGTAACCAAAGTATTTGCTGTTCCTAAATCTATACCTATATCCTTTGATCTTATTCCAAATAAACTCATTAATATACCCCTCTCGAAAAATTATTCTTTAATTTTCTCATCCTCTATCATCATTATTTGAAAAATACTGGCATATCCATGTTCTCCTATGACAATATGGTCTAATAGTTCTATTCCCATTAGTTTTGATGCTTCTAACAATCTTTCTGTAAATTCAAAATCTTTTTTGCTTGGTGTTGGATCTCCACTTGGATGATTATGTACTAAAATAATCTTTGGTGCCCCTAATTTGATAACTTCATGTAGTATATCCTTTGGTTTTATTACAACAAAGTTTGTGCCCCCAAAACATATATCTACAATTTTAATTACTACATTTTTAGAATTAAGGATTATAGCTTTTACAACCTCTCGTTTTTCATATTTCATTTCATTAGTTAGTATTTTGGCTACATCTTTTGGTGAATTAATTTGTGTTTGACTAGTATCAAAAGGTTTTGACATTCTCCTAGTAAGTTCACAAATTGCCTTTAATTGTATAGCCTTTACTTTGCCAATCCCCTTTATACTCATAAATTCTTTTATAGATATATTTTGTAAAAAACTTAAGTTATTTTCTCCGTTCTTTTCCAGTGCTAATATTCTTTGAGCAACATTAACACTACTTTCATCTTTTGTTCCAGTTTTAATTATAATAGCAATTAACTCTGCATTTGATAAGGCCTTTTCGCCATACATTTCTAATTTTTCATATGGTCTTTCTGATATAGGTAGCTCTTTAACTTTCATAAAAATTCATTCCTTTCTTAAAAGGCCCCTATATATCTTCTTTAATATTAGCTATATTTTCTTGTAAATAAATATCGCAAGCACCATACCTATAATACTTGATACGTTTATGTCAAACATTAAACCAAATGTTATCTGTATAACTTGTAGATCCAATGTTATTGGCTCAGATAATCCAAATGTTTCTCCATAAGATAGCCACCATAAAAAGTCAACACGCCCAGCAAGGTTCCCAAGTAATCCTCCTACTACAATTCCAGATAGAATGAATATTATAAGTATCCATATATTTTTTTCTCTTGTTGCCATATTTATTATATCCTCCTCTTTTGCATATATTCACATATTTTATACCTATGTATTATATATTGTATATGAAATTTTTTCAAGATTTATAGGAAAGTTTTTCTATTTATTTTTATAATATATTATGCTACAATAAATTTATTAAAATAAGTAAAATATCTTTTATTTTATTTCCTTTTATGATATATTTATTGTTACATTTTTTTATATTTAAAATATAATATATAATAGTATAGTTACTGGAGGATTTTTATTTAATGAAATTTGAAAAGCTTAATGAAAATAAAATTAGAATAACTTTATCTATGCACGATTTAGAGGAAAAGGATATAGACTTTCACGACTTTATGTCTAACTCAATAGAATCTCAAGATTTGTTTTTGGATATGCTTGAAGAAGCAGAAGAAAAAATAGGTTTTAAGGCAAAAGATTGTAAAGTAAAAATAGAAGCTTTAGCTATGACAGAAAATGATTTTGTTTTAACTATAACTAAAATTCTACCAGAAGGAAACAAAAAAACTTTATATGCCACTCCTAAAAAGAAGCCCAAAGCAAAAAGGAAAGTAAATAATATAAATGAATCTTGTTTAATTTACAAGTTTAATTCTTTTGATGATTATTGTAATTTTATTGAATTTATGTTACACAACAAGCTTATAGATGCTACTAAAATTGCAAATAAAATTTTTGTATATTTATATAATAACAATTATTACTTAGTATTATCTAGCTTAAATATTACATATAAAAAGATTTCTACATTTTTTGCAGTAATTACAGAATTTGCTTCATATATTCCAGAACCAGATTTATATCTATGTAGATTGTCTGAGTCAGGAACATTATTTATAAAAAATAATGCCTTTAAAAAAGGTTTTAGTTATTTTGAAAAAAATAAGAATCAATCACACTGATAATACTAATAACTATAGTACTAATAACTCAAAAGAACGAAAGTTTTAATTCCTTTCGTTCTTTTTCTTATTAATATGTATAATATTGTGGGTCATATGTTACCCCGTTCTTTCTTACTTCAAAGTGCAAATGGTTTCCTGTTGAATTTCCTGTTGAACCCACTCTTGCAATTGCTTCACCTTGACTAACACTCTGACCTGTTGAAACTAACAATTCGCTACAATGGGCATACACTGTTGTCACACCATTTCCATGTGATACTATAACATAGTTTCCGAATCCATCTCCGGCATTACCCGAAAATGTTACTGTTCCTGCAGCTGCAGCTTTTATAGTTGTTCCATATGGTGCAGCTATATCAAGTCCTGCATGTGTGTGATCTCTTACGCTATCATTGCTTCCATATCTTGAAGTTATAACTCCTGACACTGGATTTATGAGACTAATTCCTAAACTTACTTTTGCTGATGAAGAACCAGTACTATAATTTGATGCCGGCGCATATGAATAACTATATGTTGGTACAACTACTTTTTCTTCATATAGTTTTGATACACAAGTTTCTACACTTGTAAATTTCTTTAGTTCTTTCCCGTACTTTTCTACAATACCTAAATCCTCTTGGTTAGCACTATCCTTATCTTCTAATTCTTCTATTACTTTTTCTGCATCTTTAAATGATGATAAATAGTATTTTTCTTTTTTATCTTCTGTTATTGCATAGTATTTATAATATGGTGTTCCATTTTCTGTAACTTTTGCATATATTTCATCATCATTTGTTTCTACATCTTTCTTTAATAAACATAGCTTATATGTAGGCATAGCATCTATTTGAATAAATGCTATATTTTGTTCTTCGTCTTCTTCTGTATATTCATTTATTTTTGCTTGTAGCTCACTTTTATTTGAAGTAAAACCTATAACTTCGCCATTTAAACTTACTTCATAAGTTGGGTTATAAAATAATACTACAAGCCCTATTAAAACAACAGCTGCTAAAAATATTAAAATTAATAATTTTATAGATTTTCTAGTAGTTATTGCAACTTTCTTTAAAATATTAATATTAAACAGTCCTTTCTTAAATAAAAAACCTTATTTCCGTAAGATTTTTTACATTAAAATATTTTTGATATTGATATTTTATATTAAAAAAAGATTTTAAACAATTGGTAAATATGTTTAAAATCCTTTTTTATTTTAGTTTTATTTCTCTTTTCTTTAATTTGCTCTTAATATCTTCATTTTTCTTTTAATTTATTGTAACTCTGTCTTTACAGTTTGAATTTCCGTAATGCTAGCAGGTTGCGCAGGCTTATAATAACCTTTTGCTTCTGCTGTTTTGAAAAGTTCATATTGAAAACTTTCATCACTATTTCTTATTTGCTGAAAAGCTTGTCTTAATTGCATATTTTCAGTTTCTGATATTGCTGTTTGATATGAACCTAAACTTGCTTTTACTCCTGATAAAATATCGTTTACCATTGTTTTTTCATCCATTTTCTATACACCTCCACTTTTTTCACTACTTAATAATTATTTTAAAAATTAATTATTTAAAAAAGACATCAATTTTTGTTTTGTATTAAGACTATCTTGTGCTGCCTTTGTAAACATTTGCTTTATTTGAGGATCTACTGCTTGAGATGCATAAGTATTTAGTTTTTGATAAGTAGTCTCATGTGCACCAATAAAGTGTCTTAAGTTTTGTAGCTCTACTTGACTTAAATTAGGCATTTAAAATCATTCCTTTCATTATTATTTTCTGTTTCTATTATGCGTATTTTTTTCTAATTTTATACAAAAAAGTTAGAGCATTTTTACTCTAACTTTTAATTTTTTACATTATTATCCTATAATACTTTTCCAGATAAACTTTCTTCATATTTTCTCCGCATTATTGTAAAATTTATTTTTTAAATAATTTCAAGATTAGCAAATTTAGCCATTAATCTCTTATGTCCTGCTTTATCGAATGAAATATCTAGTTTAAAATCGTCTCCCTCTTCTTCTATTTTGTTAATTACTCCTTCTCCAAATCTCTTGTGGTATATACGTTGTCCTTCTTTGTATTTAGAAATATCTGCTTCTGAATTTACTTTTTTATTATTCAATGAACTTAAAAAACTTTCTGCTGTCTTAAATTTGAATCCAGAATCAAATGAACTCGCTGCCACTTTGTTTCCTACAAAACTATTGTTATTGTCTATCTTATATGTTTTTACTTGTTTGTTAGTTCCATACTCCCATTTATATGTACTATCTTCAAATTCATCGTTTTTTGAATTATCTAAACTTTCATATCCATCTAATAATTCTGATGGAATTTCATTTACAAACCTAGATATTTGGTTATAGCTTGTTGAACCAAATATTGTTCTTTTTTTAGAACAAGTTAAGTATAAATATTGTTTTGCTCTAGTAATTCCTACATAAAATAAACGTCTTTCTTCTTCTATTTCTTTTGGTTCTCCAATTGATTTATTACCAGGGAAAATCCCCTCTTCTAATCCAACTAGGAATACTACTGGAAATTCTAACCCTTTTGCACTATGTAGTGTCATAAGAGTTACAGAATCTTCTGAATCTTCCATTCCGTCAATATCACTACTTAATGTAATTCCTTCTAAGAAATCTCCTAAAGTATTTTCTGCCTCTTCCTCTTCAAATTCTATAGCAACAGTTAAAAATTCTTCTAAGTTTTCTATTCTAGTTTCAGCCTCTGTAGTGTTTTCAAGTTCTAATGCTTTTACATATCCTGTTTTATTTAAAGTCTCCTTTATTAGCTCAGATATGCTTAATTCTCCTATTTTACTTCTTAAGTATTCTATTGTTTGTACAAATTCATTTGCATTTGCTTTTACTCTATTTAGTCCATACTCGTCTGCATGCTTTATAATGTCAAACATAGAAAGTCCTGTTTTTTCTGATATCTCTTGTATATTATCTATACTTGTTTTTCCTATACCTCTTTTAGGTTCATTTATTATTCTCTTTAACGAAATATTATCAGAAAAGTTATATATCAATCTTAAATATGAAATAATATCTTTAATTTCTTTTCTTTCATAGAATTTAAGTCCACCAACTATTTTATATGGTATTCCTTCTCTTCTTAATATTTCCTCTATTGCTCTTGATTGTGAGTTCATCCTGTATAAAATTGTAAAATCTGAATATTTAAAATATTCTTCTCTTCTTAGATGATTTATTTCTTCTGCAATAAATCTCCCTTCGTCATATTCATCATCAGATTTATGTATTACTGGTAATTTTCCTTCTTCATTTTCTGTCCATAATTTTTTCTCGTATTTATTTTCATTATGTTTTATTACACTATTTGCAGCTTTTAATATGTTTCCAGTGCATCTATAATTTTGCTCTAATTTTACTATTTTAGTTCTAGGAAAATCTTTTTCAAAGTTTAAAATATTTGTAATATCAGCACCTCTAAAGCTATATATTCCTTGGTCGTTGTCTCCTACGACTGTTATATTTCCATATTTAGAGGCTAAGATTGTAACTAAAGTAAATTGTGCCTTGTTTGTATCTTGGTATTCATCTACTAAAACATAATGGAATTTATTTGTATAATATTCTAAAGCATCTTCATTTTCTATAAGTATTCTTATTGTGTAGTTAATAATATCATCAAAGTCTATTGCGTTATTCTCTTTTAGTCTTTGTTGATAAAGTTCATATATTCTTCCTATTACTTCTTTTCTGTAATCTCCTGTGAATTTTGTTTGATATGCTTTTGGCTCTAGCATTTCGTTTTTACCATTACTAATTTCAGCTAGAACACTTCTATCCGTAAACATTTTGTCATCTACTTTTAATGTTTTCATACATTCTTTAATAAGTGTCCTTTGATCAGAGGTATCAAAAATTAAAAATGAATGATCAAATCCTAATCTATCTATATATTTTCTTAAAATACGTACACAGATAGAGTGGAAAGTTCCTATCCACATATCTTTTGCCGCTTCCCCTACAAGCTTTTCTACTCTTTCTTTCATTTCATTTGCTGCTTTATTAGTAAAAGTAATTGCTAATATATTCCATGGTTTAATATATTTTTCACTCATTAAATATGCTATTTTATGTGTTAATACCTTGGTTTTTCCGCTTCCTGCACCAGCTATTACCAAACATGGTCCTTCAGTTTCTAAAACTGCTTCTTTTTGTTTATTATTTAAGCCTTCTATTAAATCCTGCATTTTATATAATTCCTTTCTTAAACTTATGTAAATTGCTGTTTTTACCAATTTCAGGTGTATATTCTAAACATTTATTTGCTATTTTATTCTACATTATCTTGGTAAGTTTTTCAAGCGAACAGAAGAAAATATTTTTACATTTTAGGCTTAATATTTAGTCTTTATATAATATATCAATATTTTCGTTATATTCTTCTATTTTGAAACCTTTATCTATCAAAGTCTCTTTGGAAGTTTCGTCTCTATCAAGCACATAAATTGTATCATCATCTATTTGATTATTATAAAAGATATATCTTCCATAAGACCATACAGCACCTCTATCTATAACAGCTGTTTCCTCGAACTCTTGTGGAGAAGTTCTACTTCCAATTAATGTGTATATATATGGTTGTATAGCTCTAACTCTAAAATTTACTTTTTTTCCATCGAATTTTTCAGTTTCTTCTATATATTCCGTTACGCTTACTGCCTCATTATTAAATGATAAATTTGTGTTTTCTTTTCCATAAACTCCAAAATAGTATGTTAAAAATGCTATATAAAATATAATGTATATTGCAATAATAAAATTAAAAATTGCTTTTCTATTATTTAATACATATATTATTCCAAGTGCAGTATAGTATATAAGTGAAATATATATAGAATTCATTCTGCCTACTCCTGGCTCTACTAAAATATTACATATTACTACTGCCAAGAAATTTACTATCATTATTATATCTAATGATAATTGTTTTTCTTTTATATTTTCCTTTATCTTTTTTACTGAATCTATAAATCCAATTGCAGTAAAAGGTATACTTATATAATATAGTGTTCCGAATATAGGAAATGCATTATAATCATTTATATCAAATGCAAACATTGATTTAAATAAGTATAAAATATTGCGAGGAATACTACTGATGTTCATTTCTCCAGCTCTAAAAGTCCACATTTTTAAAACTGATATAAAAGGCAATTTTATTTCTTCTATTACTCCATAATTTACTAATACAGATAGAATAAGTGGCAGAGCAAGTAATCCTAATGGAATTCCTAATATTATTATATTTAATATTTTTATTTTCTTTATATATAGCAGGTATATGAATAAAACTAATAACATAATTGGTATTATTATATAGCTTAGGGCATATGTATATAAAGTTATTCCAAAAAGTATACCTGCTAGAAAATATAATATTTTAGACTTTTTATTAACTGCTTTAGTTAGTATATATATTGAGATTAATAGCATTGATGATAATAAATTACAGTCCAATGCCCATCTTGCTTGCATAAAATGCCATGGACAGATAACAATTAGAAATTCTACTAATATTGCGAGTTTTTTATTCTTAAAGTCTTTTGTTAATAAAAATCCAAAAATCATAAATAATACTGAAAATATGAATGCTGGAAGTCTAACTACTGTAAGACTAAATCCAAATAGCTTAATAAGTATTGCTGCTAAATATGTATATAATGCGCTTTGTCCTCCTCCATAGTTAATCATATATACTGGATAAGTATTTCCAAATCTATCTGTACCATAATTTGCTATTGCATAGGCATCATACATAGTCCCTGCTTCATCTACATTAATTCCTATTGGTATTTTTCCAAATCCTATAACTCTTGTCAAAATACCAACTAACATAATTATAATTAATATAATAGCGTATTTATCTAATTTTTTATATTTATTATTTTGTTCCTTTTCCATATTTTTTCCCCTCGTACTATACTATTTAGAAATGTCATCATTTCTTACGTTTGTATTTTCTCTTGCGTTATCTTGTTCAATTCTTTTAAAATTTATTCCTTGAACATTGCTTTTCATTGTTTCTCTGAAATTTTCCTTCTCTGCTGCAGGAAGTTTTTCTCTTTCTTCTAACCTTTTTCTTTTATTTATTGCATTATGTATTATTTGAGCAATATTAATTTTTTTGTTTCTTTCTTGTATATTTTTTCGTCCCAGATGACTTTTAAATTCTGGGTATAAATCTATTGACGTGTTACATTTTGGAAGTGTCGTATCATCTGTTAAATGGTATGGCTTGTCCTTTTCCGAGCATCTTAAAAAGTCTTCATCACTTTTTAAGCAATATTTAGGACTAATTCTTTTCCTTATATTTGAATAATCCCAGGTTAAATCGGCATTAAACCATTCTCCATCTAACTTTGCCATATTATATGTATGACTAGTTTCATCTTCTCCCTCCATACTATAGCAAATTATTGATTCAATTCCTACTAAACTTAGAGTTTGTCTTAATACCTCACAATATCCTTGACAAACCGCTGTATTTAATAATACAGCATTTTCTAGATTTCTACATGTTTCTTCATTTAATTTTGCATACTCACTTTTTGTTTTTATCGCTTCCTGATCATAATCAATCATATGTGCAAGTCTTGTATAAATAGTCTTGAACTTTTCTTTATCGCTCTTTCCGTCTAAATCAGCAACTATTCTTTCTAATTTATATCTTATTATTGAATACTTTATAGTATCTATTTTTCTAGCACAAGTATTTTCTCTTGCCCCAACTAAAACTTCTCTTATTCCATGTTTTGTTAGCATACTTACAGGTGCCTCTGCTATCGTATCACAATAATAGTACATGTTTAAATCACCAGAATTAGTCTGTATTCCTAACTGGTCTAACCTTTCTATGTCTGATGGTTTTACTCTTATGTATATACTTTTATTGTTTCTACAAATATCTATTACTTGCCTTAATAAATTTGTTGGCACTTTATCTAATAATAATACTTTTTCGTCATCTTTCCTCTTAACTAGTTTTATATTATTATATATCGTATCCTCGCTATTTTTCTCAATAGCTTTTCTCTCTTCCTTTTATAATACTAATTTAAATAACTAATTTTTTATTCTCTATTTTTATTTTCTTGTTTTCTTCTAATCTTTTAATTTTACTTCTTGCTAATAAATTTATAACACAATTATTTAAATTTATATTTTTTATAAAGCTTTTATCTATATCTATTGCAATTTTTCTTGTTATATTCATTTCATCTAATGTAATTTGATTTAATTTACTAATTTTATTCATATTAGAAAGTATTATTTTATCGCAATTGTATAAATATACTTCGTTTATACTAGACTCATTAAAGTTTTCTTCGATTTCTATGTTTGTACAAAATGAAAGTTTAAGTTTTTGTAAATTTAATTTACATTTAGAGTTAATCTTACAATTATTTAATTCTAATATTTCTAGATTATTCAAACTTTCTAATATATTTATTTCTTTTTCTGATAATTCATAATTTTTTAGTATACATTTCTTTAAATTATTAAAAAGTAGTAAATCATTTAGTAAAAAATCTTTAAAATAATCTAAAGTGATTAATTCTATTTTATTTAAATCTTCTTTAGTTATTTCTTCTATTTTTTTACTTAATATTCCTTGTAAAATTTCTTTTAATTCTTTACTTTGTATTTCCACCATTATACTTTCCCTATTCTTCTATCTTATTTATATTCAAATTTATATTCAAAATAATACTACAATACTAGGATAAAAGCAATAATATTTTAGTTATATATTCATAGCAAAAACCCCTATAATAAATCCTAATATATTTCCTATAGCAGATATTCTTCCATTATATAGTCTATTTGCTTCTAATGTAAGTTCCCCTGATACTATATAAACCATTGCACCTGCTGAAAAAGCTAGACACATTGCTATTATTTCTACAGAAATTTTTCCTACTATTCCTCCAATTAATGCACCAATTCCTGTTGTTATTCCTGATAATATTACATAATATATAACCTTAGAAATTTTCATGCCACCATTTTTCATTGGTACCGCCATAGCTATGCCTTCTGGTAGATTCTAAAGTAGACAGTTAGCTTTAATTTTTTCCTTCAATATTGTTTTTACATTCTTCTATTATTCTATCAAAATCAGAAATATAATTTTTATCTTGCTCTTCTCTAAACTTCTCATACTCATTTTCTGCAAATTCTTTTGCCATCTCTGCTGAAATACTTCCTTTACCTTTTAATATATCATACCTATTAGTTTTTAGCATAGTGTTTAATTCTTCAACCCAATCTTGCATTTTCATTGGTATTTGTCTTTTTGCCCTATTTTCTGCAATGTCTAAATACATATTTACTATGTCTTGTAAAAACTCTAATTCTTTTGATGTTAAATAGTTTTTTGCAATAGAGACATCACTTTTTAAAATTTTTCCATCAGGAGATTGTTTCCAAGAAGTCAAACCCATATGTTCTTTTTTACTGCTTGCTCTATGGTATATAATCTCAGCCGCAGTCTCGTTTGTAATAGCATAATGAAATTTATTTTGAATAGTTGCATAAAAATCCTTTGCGATTTCAGAATTTTTATTATAATCAATACTGCATTCAGCAAAAATATCTGTTACTTTTTGATAAAATCTTCTTTCACTTGTTCTAATCTCCTTTATGATTTCTAATAATTCATCAAAATAATCTTTTCCATATTTTGCGGGATTTTTTAATTTTTCTTTATTTATGCTGTATCCTTTTATAATATATGATTTTAATATTTCTGTAGCCCATTGCCTAAACTTTGTTGCTTTTTTTGAGTTTGCTCTATATCCCACAGCAATAATCATATCTAAATTATAATAATCTATATTTCTAGTAACTCTCCTTCCTCCTTCATTTTGAACTGTTGCAAATTTTGCAACAGTTGAATTTCTTTCAAGTTCTCCTTCCAGATATATATTGTTTATATGCCTAGAAATATCTGATTTATCTTTATCAAATAATTCTGCAATTTTATTGAGTGGTAACCAAATTGTTTCATTGTATAAAAAAGCTTCTACCTCTATTTTACTATTTTCATCTTCGTAAATAATTAAATCTCCTTTAGTTAATTCTTGCATTAGTGCCCTCCTTTTGTTGTGAACTTTTGTTTGTATTTTATAGGTTTTTTATCTATTTGTCAAGAGTTCTGTCAAAATTCTTTCAGAATCGTATATAAATATTATCTATTCAATTTAGATTATTTATAAATGATATTCAGTTTTTTAAAATTAAAAATTAGATCTATCTGTTTATCCTGATGTATTTCTATTCTGTTAATAAGTACTCTTATAATTTCTGGAGTAGGTTTTTCAAATTTTAGAAATTCTTTTACAATTTTTTCTATTTCTTCATCATTGTTGTCTATGCATTCCTCTGCCTCTTTTTTTAAATCTATGTACTCTGTTTCTTTATCCCTTTCAGCATTTTTCAATTTCTTGAAAAGTCTTTCATACATTTCTTCACTAAGTTTGTTATTTAGTTTATCAATATACATTTTATCAATATTATTATTTATGATTTCAATTTCTTTTTCTATTTTGTTAAGCATTTTTTTGTAATCATATTTTGTCTTACTATTTTTAATATTTAACATAATTTTTTTATTGTCAATATCCATAAATATTTCCCTTATATAATCAATTATCTGTTTTTCTAATCGTTCATAACTAAAACCATGAGATGTGCATAAGTTAAGCTTTGAATTTCTACGGTAATTATTACATATCATATCTAATCTGCCATCTTTTCTCATTCTAACTCCGATTTTGTGCTTACATTCATAGCATATTAGCAATCCATCTAATAAAAAATGATTCTTTTTTTCGTTTCTATCATATTTCTGTACTATACCCATTTTTTGCACTCTATCAAAAACATTTTTATCAATAATTGGCTCGTGGGTATTTTCAACTATCTGCCATTGTTCCTCTGGATTTACTCGAAGTTTCCTGTTTTTATAGCTTATCCTACTCCTTTTGTTTTGAATTGTAACTCCAATATATGCCTTGTTTTGTAGTATAAGTTTAATAGTTTTATTTTCCCAAAATGTTGCTTTCTTATACCTAATTTGGTTAGCTGTTGGAATATTATTGTTATTTAGGTAATCTCTTATTATACCTACATTATTTCCAGCCAATGCCATATTAAAAATAGTTCTAATAATTTTTGCTTCTTCATCACAAATAATTAAATGATTCTTATCTTTTGGATCTTTCATATATCCCAAAGGTGTTTTACCTCCTACCCATTTTCCTTGTTTTTGCATAGTGTGTAATGCTGTTTTTATTTTTTTAGATAAATCTTTTGAATACATATCATTTAATATTGATTTAAAAGGTGCAATATCATTATTTCCATTGTTTGTAGCAAAAGTATCTATGTTATCCGTTACAGAAACATATCTAACATTATTTTCTGGAAACCACTTTTCTATATATTCTCCTGTTTCTATGTAATCACGACCTAGACGAGATAAATCCTTTGTTACAACCATATTTACCTTGCCTAATTCTATGTCTTTAATCATTCGCTTAAAATCTGGTCTATTAAAGTTTGTTCCTGTGTATCCAGGGTCTATGTAAATATCTACGAGTTCATACTCCCAACCTAGTTTTTCTACATATTCAGTTAATAATGCTTTTTGATTTGTTATACTTTCGCTTTCATCATATCCTTTATCTATATCTTCTTTTGATA